>JAHCKU010000125.1 GCA_026125625.1 Burkholderiales bacterium
CCCACTTGCCGTCGGCACGCTGGCGTGCGGGAGCGACACCGTCTTCGCCGGCATGCCCGGACGCCGGCGGCTGGGCATGCACCAGCTCCCAGTCGCCGCCGGCCTCGACCGCGCGCATGAAGGCATCGGTCACCGCGACGCTGACGTTGAAGTTCTTCAGGTCGCCATGATCCTTGGCGTGGATGAATTCCTCGATGTCGGGGTGATCGCAGCGCAGGATGCCCATCTGCGCGCCGCGGCGGGAGCCGGCCGACTCCACCGTCTCGCAGCTCTGGTCGAACACGCGCATGTAGGACACCGGTCCGCTGGCGCTGCTCTGCGTACCCCGCACCAGCGCGCCCTTGGGGCGGATGGAGGAAAAGTCGTAGCCGACCCCGCCGCCCCGGCGCATGGTTTCCGCCGCCTCCATCAGCGCGACGTAGATGCCGGGCCTGCCGTCGACGGTCTCGGATACCGAATCCCCTACCGGCTGCACGAAGCAGTTGATCAGGGTGGCGGTGAGCTGCGTTCCGGCCGCCGAATTGATGCGCCCGCCGGGGATGAAGCCGTTCTCCAACGCCTCGAAGAACACCGACTCCCACTGCTGCGGCGCCCGTTCCACCGCAGCCAGTGCACGGGCCACGCGGCGGCGCACCTGCGCGACCGTGTTCTCGTCCCCCTTGGCATATTTTTCAAGCAGGACGTCGACGCTGACTTGCTGGACCGGAAGGGAGAGATTGCCGTCGTTGAGCTTCATGATTCGCGTCGCGCATGCAAGAGGGAGAGACCGGCGGGTATGGTAGCCGAGGCAGTCGCGGGGCGCGACGAACCTGGATGAAGAAAAAAACCCCGGAGCGCTGCTCCGGGGTTTTTATGACTCGGTAGAGCCTGCGGCCTTACTCGGGTCGGATGTTCGACGCCTGCTTACCCTTCTGCCCCTGGGTAATGTCGAAGCTGACGCGCTGTCCTTCCTTCAGCGTCTTGAAACCCTTGCCCTGGATGGCGGAGAAGTGTGCGAACACATCCTCGCCACCGCCTTCGGGGGTAATAAAGCCGAAACCCTTGGATTCGTTGAACCACTTAACAGTGCCAGTTGCCATGTACAGTCCTTCAGGTGAAAAAAGCGGGCGCTACCCGCAAAGTAATGCCTGATTGCACAAAGACTGCACGCGCCGTACCGGTGATATGCATGGACCTTGGTAATCAAACACGGAAGGTGGCTTATACCGCCTTTCTTCGTCTGCGTCCAATGGTTTCTGAGGCGGCATAAACGGCGTGAAATCGGGCCCTTGAGCGGGGTATCCAGGCTCTGCGCAGGGGTGCCGATGATGTAGAAAACGCCGCAGCGAGCAAAACCCACACGGATGCAGATTGCGGCCGACCGGGCGCCGTTCTGCGACAATAGATATAGTCGTTGAATATGCGGCGGGCCCGTACAAATTCAGGCCTGGCGGTGAATATCGAAGATATCCGAGGGATGAGAAACAGATGAACGTTGCGGTAGCCAATGTGCAAAGCGCGGTCGACGAGCTGAAGGCCCTGCTCGGTGATCGACTCTCCACCAGTACCGGGGTACGGGATCACCACAGCAAGGACGAGTCGTGGCACATTCCGCATCGTCCCGACGCGGTGGCTTTCCCCAACAGCACGGAAGAAGTGTCGCAGATCGTGCAGATCTGCGCGCGCCACTGCACCCCGGTGGTGGCCTACGGCACTGGAACTTCGCTGGAAGGTGCGGTGATCCCCGAGCACGGCGGCGTGGTGATCGATCTCGCCAACATGGACCAGGTCCTCACGGTCAATGCCGAAGACCTGGACGTCACCGTACAGGCGCGCGTCACGCGCAAGCAGCTCAACGACTACATCCGCGATCAGGGCCTGTTTTTCCCGATCGATCCCGGTGCCGACGCCTCGCTTGGCGGCATGGCGGCCACGCGCGCCTCGGGGACCAACGCCGTGCGCTACGGCACCATGCGCGAGAACGTGCTCGGCCTGACCGTGGTGCTGGCCGACGGGCGCATCATCCGTACCTCGCGCCGTGCCCGCAAGTCGGCCGCCGGCTACGACCTGACGCGGCTGTTCGTCGGCAGCGAGGGTACGCTGGGGATCATCACCGAAGTCACCCTGCGCCTGTACGGCCTGCCGGAAGCCATGGCGGCGGCGGTGTGTTCGTTCGAATCGCTGGAAGGCGCGGTCAGCACTGTCATCCAGACGATACAGCTCGGCATTCCGATCGCCCGCATCGAACTGCTGGACGACGTGCAGATGGATTCGGTGAACCGTTTCTCCAAGCTCGACTATCCGGTGCAGGACACGCTGTTCATCGAATTCCACGGTACCGAGGCAGGAGTCAAGGAGCAGGCCGAACTGGTGCAGGCGATCGCCGCCGAGAACGGCGGCGGCGTGTTCAAGTGGGCCATTCGCCAGGAGGAGCGCTCCCATCTGTGGCAGGCGCGCCACGACGTGACCTACGCCAACAAGGCGCTGCGGCCGGGCTGCGAAATCTGGGCTACGGACGTGTGTGTGCCGATCTCGCGGCTGGCCGAATGCATCCTCGAGACCAAGAAGGATCTGCAGCAAAGCTTCCTGATCGCCCCGCTGGTCGGCCACGTCGGCGACGGCAACTTCCATCTGGGCTTCCTCATCGACCGCAGCAATCCCGACGAGCTGAAGGAAGCCGAGCGGCTGAACGAGCGCCTGGTCATGCGCGCGCTGGCGATGGACGGCACCTGCACCGGCGAGCATGGCATCGGCCTGGGCAAGATGAAGTTCCTCATTGCCGAGCACGGCGAGGCGGTGAGCGTGATGCGCGCCGTCAAGAAGGCGCTCGATCCGCTCAACATTCTCAACCCGGGCAAGATTTTCAGCATGTGAGGCGGCACGACCTGCAGAGGCTGCCGAGCGACATCGCGATAAGTTTTCGACGGTCTGTCAGGTCAGGGCCTTCGCCAGCACCGAGGCGCCGCTCGCCAGCAGCAGCAGGCTGAGCAGGCGTGCCACCTGCAGCTGCGACAGCCTCCCATGCAGGCGGTGTCCGATGAACAGACCGGCTAACACCATCGGCACCAGCATCAGGAAGGCGAGCCACACGTCGGGTTGGAGCAGCAGTCCGGACAGGAGAAAAAGCACCAGCCGGGTGCCGGTGCTGATCACGAACACTGCGCTCATGGTCGCGCGCATGCGTGCATGGTCGGGAATGCGGGCCATGTAGTACATGGCGAAGATGGCACCGCCGGTGCCGAACATTCCCCCGATCAGGCCGCCGAACAGGCCGGCAGGCAGCGACCATGCGCGTGCGATCGGCTTGCGATCTGGGCGGGGCTTCAAGGTGTAGAACCCGTAGGCCAGGATCAACAGGCCCAGCGCGAACAGCAGGGCGCGCGCCGGCAATACCACCAGTGCCACGACGCCGAGTACCATTCCGATCAGCAATGCGGGAGCGATTGCGCGCACCTCGTGCGTATCCATGTCGCGCCGCAGGCGTATGCCATTGACCAGCATGCCCACGAAGTCGAGCAGCAGCATCAATGGAACGACCATCTTGATCGGCAGCACCAGCGCCAGCAGCGGCATCGACACCAGCGCGGAGCCGAAGCCACCCAGGCCGAGCACGATGTAGCCGAACAGAACCACGACTGCGCAGAGCAGCCAGGTGTCAACAGCGAAAGGCATAAAGTCGTTCTTACAGGCTTGCGCCTTGGTTATCCAGTCCGGCCGAGGCGCACGAACCACGGGCCCCGGGCAGGGGTCTACCTGGCAGCAGTTTTGCAACAGAACTGCTGGGGGTGAAGGAGGCTATTCAGTCATGTACTCGAGTGTTTCCCAGTGGAGTCGCCGGGCGGCAACGGGCACCCTGGTGCTGATCGCGCTGCTCGCCGGCTGCGCCAGCCGCCCGGCGCGTGAGCCGGTGACGGTGGATCAGATCGTCCAGATGAGCCGCGACGGTGTGATCGCATCCGACATCATCGCCAAGATGGAAGCAGCGGATACGGTGTACCGGCTGTCGGGCTCCCAGCTCGCGCATTTGAAGGAGCAGGGCGTCCCCGATCAGGTGCTCGACTACATGCAGGATACGTATGTCGACTACGAGCGCAGGCGCGGCGGCTACCGTTCCTATTATTACGATCCCTGGTGGGGGTACGGTTTCGGGCCGTATCCATACTGGGCCTGGGGTTACCCGCGCTACGGCTACCATCCCTATCCGCACTATCGACCGCGCCCGCCCTCAGCCGGCTCGCCGCCGGATCATGCCAAGCCATCCCCGCCGCCCAATCTGCCGTTCCAACGGCCGCCGGCGTCGCGCGCGGATCGCTTCAAGCAGCAACGCAACTGACGGGGCCACCCGCGGCAATTCATCAATGATGGTGCGCGGTCCAGCGCGCACGCATCTGCAGCAAGGTGCGCAACAGCAGCGGTTGATCCAGTACCGACCCGAACGCGCTCGCGCGCATCCGCCCCGCCGCCACCTGGCGGATCAGATCGTCCAGGCGCACGTCGTAGCAATTCATCCCGAGACTGCGGCTCATCTCGGTGAAGCGTCCGTCGGCCATGCGCGGCGCTTCGCCGTCATCCAGGTCGATGACGAAGCGCAGGCGGCTATCCTCGTGCGCCACCAGCACCAGCGCGTCCGCGCAGAACTCCAGCGCACGCTCGGCCGCATCCAGCTGCGCCGGCGCCATCCGCTCCGGTCCGCTGACAGCGAGCATGCAGGCCTTCAGGAACTCGCGCTCGACGCTGGTATGCCATGGGCTGTCGGCGTCGACGATCACCGGGGTGCGGGAGTAGCCCAGGGCTTCCGCCGCGAGCAGCAGGCGACAGGTATCGGCCCACGATCCGGTGGGCACCGGGGACTGATGCAGGTACGCCCACTTCAACACGGCGGTGCAGGCACGCACGCCGCGGGCGAGAATCGGTCCCGCCTTGGTGTGTGAGGCCGGGGCGGGCGGGCGTCCATCCGTCCATGGCAGCGCGAGCCATTGATGTGTCTGCGCCAGATGCAGCAGACACTCCTGGACCACGCCCTGCACGTTGGCAGGCGGTTGCGACCCGGGTGTGCGGTCTCCGGCCACGTGGCGCCTGCTCACTGCGCGGTAAGCGGAGCGGACCGCCGGATCGATCAACGCCAGGGCGCCGATGGCTTCGTCATCCGGCTGCGGGCTCCAGCTGCGCACATCACTCAGCAATCCCGACAGGCGTATCAGGGTGTCGACCGGCTCGTCCCGTGGCAGGGCAGCAATGCGTTCGGACACGCGCGCGGCCAGCATGGGCACGTGCGCGGCGCGATCGTTGCGAGGCGAGAAGAAGGTGAACACGGCAGCATTTCCGAGGGTTCGCGCCCCATAATCTAACCGCATCGGCGGCTTCGCGCGAGGGGGGCGGGTGGTTTGACGCTGCCGACGGCGATCGGGCATAGTCGCGGGCATCGCGATGACGGGTCACGGCATCGCGACCGCTCGTAACCACTGGACAGGAAGCCATGATCAAAGTCACCGTCTTCTACCCCAACAGCGAAGGCAGCCGTTTCGACATCGACTACTACTGCAATTCGCACATGCCGATGGTGCGCGCCAAGTGCGGCGCAGCGCTCAAGGGCATGGACATCGACCATGGCACCAGCGACGGCACGCCCGGCTCGCGCGCGCCCTACGCCTGCATGGGACACCTGTACTTCGACAGCGTGGAAGCGTTCCAGTCCTCCTTCGGTCCGCACAGCAAGGAGATCCTGGCGGACGTGCCGAACTACACCAACGTCAAGCCGACGCTGCAGATCAGCGAGGTGAAGCTGCGGCAGATGTAGGGGGCAGACTGCCCACGAATGACATCACCCGCGCTCGCTCGCCCCACCTCGCCGTCAGAACTGTTCATCGCATTCACTTGGCTGGCCCTGCAAGGCTTTGGCGGCGTGCTCGCCGTCGCGCAGCGCGAGCTGTGTGAGCGGCGGCGCTGGCTGACGCGTGAGCAGTTCATCGAGATCCTGAGCATCGGGCAGGTGCTCCCCGGTCCGAACATCTGCAACGTCGCGCTGATGGTCGGTGATCGCTTCTTCGGCTGGCGCGGAGCGTTCGCGGCGTTGGCCGGCATGATGACGGTGCCGCTGGTGCTGGTGCTTGCCGCCACCATCCTCTATGCCGAGTTCGCCGCCTATCCGGCGGTGTCCGGCGCGTTGCGCGGCATGGGTGCGGTGTCGGCCGGCCTGATCGCGGGCACCGGATTGAAGCTCGCCGGCAGCCTGCGCCTCAGCCCGCTCGGCGTTCCGCTGTGCGCCACGCTTGCCGGCCTGGCGTTCGTGGCCGTGGCGCTGCTGCGCTGGCCGCTGGTATGGGTGCTGGCCGTGCTGGGTGCGCTGGCCTGGACGCTCGCCTGGTGGCGACTGCGCGCGCGGGACCCACATGCCGGAAAGCAGGCATGAGCGTTCCCGCCCACGAGTTGCTGGCCCTGTTCGGTCACTTCCTGCTGCTGTCGCTGTTCGCCATCGGTGGTGCGATCACCGTCGCCCCGGACATGCACCGCGTGCTGGTGGATCAGATGGGGATCCTGACCGACGCGCAGTTCAACGCCTCCATCGCCATCGCGCAAGCCTCACCGGGACCGAACGTGCTGTTCGTCGCTGTGATGGGCTATCAGGCGGCCGGCTTCCTGGGATCGGCGGCGACGCTGATCGGCATCATGCTGCCGTCGACTACTCTGGCGTTGGCGGCGGCGCGCTGGAGCAACGCACGCGCGCACTGGCTGCCGGTACAGGCATTCAAGGCCGGGATGGCGCCCATCGTCATCGCCTTGATGTTCGCCACCGCCTGGATCCTGGCCAGCGGCGCAGGCCAGGGCCGGCTGTGGCTGCTGGCGCTGGTGTGCGCGATCGTGGTCTGGCACACACGCGTGCACCTGCTGTTTCTGATTGCGGCCGGCGCCGTATTGGGCGCGCTCGGCTGGGTGTGACGGACCTGCCGGACGGCACCCGGCAAGGATTCTGCTTCAGCTACCAATCGGCTGTTTCTCCATACCCATCCCGTCCATGTTCGGCGCCGTACTTTCCAACGTGTTTCGCCTTCGCTGGTGGCTGCCCATGCTGATCCTGGCGCTGGCGCTGGTCGTCGTCCGGCAATGGTTGCCGATCGCTGTCGCGCACATGCCTGTGCTGGCGCAGATGGCGCCCGGCCTGGAGTACCTGGCGCCGTACGCGCTGCGCAGCCTGTATGCGCTGGTGCCGATCACTCTGCTGGCGGCATTCTGGCCATGGCGGCCCGATCCGGCCGATCGGGCTGACGCGTTGCGCAGACTCGCGGCTTCCGATCTGCAGAAACGCCTGGCGGAGGCATTCCGCACGTACGGCTACGCAGTGCACGTGCGCAGCCTCGGGCAGGAGGGGGCGGATCTGCTGCTGGGACGCGACGGCCAGCGCATGCTGGTGCAGTGCCGGTACTGGCAGCGGCGCGACATCGACGCCACCCATCTGCGTACGTTGTGCGGACTGATGGGTAAGGAGAAGGCTCGCGGCGCGCTGTTTCTCACCTGCGGGCGCGTGAGCGTGGAGGCCATGCGCTTCGTCAAGGACGTGCCGATCGTGCTGATCGACGAGCACGGTCTGCTGGAGCTGCTGGAAGCCGATCCGGATGTCCTGCGGCGCGCCAACGCCTATCTGGCGCAGCGCTCGCCACTGCATCCGGCTACCTGAGCCGCAGCCGGGTCAGTATCCTTCGTCCGCCCCGATATGGGGCGATAGCCTCCGACCGGTCCCGTCGCGGCGTCACGTGTGCGGCCTTCATCTGCTATCGTCGGTCATCTCACGACCCGAGTGCGTACGCCGACGATGCTGTTCGCCCCACCCAGGATTCTCGAAACCACGGTCTTCGCCCGCCTGCCCGACGAGCTGAAAACTGCCGATCACCGCAACGAATGGGTGGCCGGGCAGCCGCTGGGCACACCTGCCGGATCGCTGCTTGAAGGGCCTTCGTTCGATCGCGACGGCAACTTCTGGTGCGTGGATGCCCAGAACGGCCGCATCTTCAAGGTCACGCGCGATGGCCAGTTCCATCTGGTAATCGAGTACGACGGCTGGCCCAACGGACTGAAGATCCATCGCGACGGCCGCATCTTCGTGGCCGACTACAAGAACGGCATCATGCTGCTCGATCCGGCCAACGCCCGGATCACGCCCTGGCTGGTGCGCCACAACTCCGAGCGCTTCAAGGCGGTGAACGACCTGTTCTTCGCCGCCAACGGCGATCTCTATTTCACCGATCAGGGCATGACCGGCCTGCACGATCCCA
>JAHCKU010000126.1 GCA_026125625.1 Burkholderiales bacterium
CTCGTCGGGGGTCATCGTGCAAGCACGGCCCGATACACCATGTACAGCCAGTCGCTTTTGCGCAGCAGCGGGCGGTGGCGGAACATGTCTCCGCGCACCTGATGCAGCTGGCGCAGAATGCACTCGCCCCCCAGCACGATCATGCGCAACTCCAGTCCGATACGCCCGGGCAATACACGCCCCAGTGGAGCGCCGGCCTGGAGCATGCGCCGTGCGCGCTCGCCCTGGTAGCGCATGAACTCCGGCCACATGCCGCCGGCGTCGCGCGCGGCGATCTGCTCCTCGGAGATGCCATAGCGCGCCATCTCGTCCTGCGGCAGGTAGACGCGATTCTTGCGAAAGTCGATCTCCACGTCCTGCAGGAAGTTGATCAATTGCAAACTGGCGCAGATGCCGTCCGACATCGCCAGGCTGCGCGGACCGGTCTCCCCGAACAGGTGCAGCAGGAGGCGACCGACCGGATTGGCCGAACGCCGGCAGTATTCCATCACCTCGCCGAAGTCCGCATAGCGGTTCTTGATCACGTCCTGCCGGAACGCGGACAGCAGGTCGCGAAACGGCTGCAGCGGCAGGCGGTGCTCGGCAATGACGCCTGCAAGCTCCTGGAACAATGGAGAATGCGGCTGGATGCGAGCCTCGATCCGGTCCAGCTCATCGGTGAAAATCTGCAACAGCCGCAGCCGCTCGTCCGCATGGAGGTTGCCTTCATCGGCGAAGTCGTCTGCCTGGCGCGCGAATGCGTAGATCAGTCGAACTGCCGGGCGCAAGCGGGCGGGCAGGGCCCACGACGCAACCGGAAAGTTCTCGTAGTGTTCAGGGAAGCGTTGAACAAGCATCACGTGCGCGACCGAGGCGATTTTGATCGAGGGCGAGACGTCGACGACGACGTGGAGCGGGTCTCCACCAGGAGGAGGCGGTGATGCCCTCGGTCAAAATCGCCCGGTCCCTTCAAAAAGCTTATCGGATAACGGGTTGCCTCAGGGGCGGCGTCTGCTGCGCGGGGCTCCTTGCCAAGGTTCCAACCTTGGCTGCCTCGCCCCGCTTGCATCCATCCGCCCCTGAGGCAACGCGCATCGTGATAGTTGTGCAGAGCTTCCCTAGTGTCCGCCGCCGGCGGCAGGTCCGCCCTTGAGCGTATAGCGCGTTCCGCAGTAGGGACACAGCGCCTCGCCCTGCTGCTCGATCGGCAGGAACACGCGCGGATGGGCGTTCCACAGCAGCATATGCGGCATCGGACAGTGCAGCGGCAGGTCGGCTGTCGTGACCTCGATCGCGCGCGCCGTGTTGACCGTCTTGCCTTCTTCCATTGCCGTTACACCGCGTTCAGCCAATGCGCGTACTTGGGATTGCGTCCGTTGACCACGTCGAAGAACATGCTCTGCAGCTTTTCGGTCACCGGGCCGCGCTTGCCGGCGCCGATGGTGCGCCCGTCCAGCTCGCGGATCGGCGTGACCTCTGCAGCGGTGCCGGTGAAGAAGGCTTCGTCCGCGAGGTATACGTCGTCGCGCGTGATGCGGCGTGCCTGCACCTGCAGGCCGAGATCGTTGGCAAGCTGGATGACCGAATCGCGCGTGATGCCCACCAGCGCCGATGTCAGCTCCGGTTCGTACAGCTTGCCGTTCTTGACCAGGAACAGGTTCTCGCCCGCGCCCTCGGCGACGTAGCCCTCGACGTCGAGCAGCAGCGCTTCGTCGTAGCCGTGTTCGACCGCTTCCTGGTTGGCCAGAATCGAATTGGCGTAGGTGCCGGAAAACTTGGCGCGGCACATGGTGACGTTGACGTGGTGGCGGGCATACGACGAGGTCTTCACGCGTATGCCTTTCTCCAGCCCCTCTGCGCCGAGGTAGGCGCCCCAGGGCCAGGCGGCAATCGACACGTGCACCTGCGCGCCCTTGGGCGAGACGCCCATCTTCTCCGAGCCGTAGAAGGCGATCGGGCGCACGTAGCACGACTCGAGCTTGTTGGCACGCACCACCTCGCGCTGGGCTGCCATCAGCGTTTCCTTGTCGTAGGGCATCTTCATCATGAAGATGTGCGCGGAGTTGAGCCAGCGCTCGGTGTGTTCGCGCAGACGGAAGATGGCGGTGCCATGCTCGGTCTTATAGGCGCGCAGACCCTCGAAACAGGCCAGGCCGTAATGCAGCGAGTGCGTCAGCACGTGCGTCGTAGCCTCCCGCCAGGGCACCAACTTCCCGTCATACCAGATCACCCCATCGCGGTCTGCCATCGACATCTGCCGTCTCCCTCGCAAAAACGGGCATTCTAACGTAGCTTCTACGCTTCCATGCCTCCAGACTACCAATCCTAGCGCCAGCCGGTGCATGCGTATCGACACAGAAGGTTACGATCATGACCGTACAGATCGAAGTGATCTCCGACGTGGTGTGTCCCTGGTGCTTCATCGGCAAGCGCCGCCTGGAGGCCGCCCTGCGGCAGCTGCGCGAGCGCTCCGATCCGCCGGAGGTGACGGTGAGCTGGCAGCCGTTCCAGCTCAACCCCGATTTGCCCGCGGCCGGCATGGCGCGGGCGGAATACGTGCAGCGCAAGTTCGGCGGTTCCGCCCGGCAGATCTATCAGCGCGTGGCCAGCGTGGGGGAGAGCGTCGGCATCGCCTTTGCGTTCGAGCGCATTGCGCGCCAGCCCAATACCCTGCCTGCCCACCAGCTCATCGCCCTGGCTGCCACGGGCAACCAGGATGCAATGGTGGAACAATTGTTTCGTGCCTATTTCCTGGAAGGCGCCGATCTGACACGCCCAGAGGTGCTGATCGCGCTGGCCGCCGAGGCGGGCGTGGAACGCGAAGCCGCACGGGCAGCACTGGAAGATCCGGCGATGCAGCGGGCAGTGAGCGAGCAGGAGGCTGCGGCGCGGGCGATGGGCGTGGAAGGGGTGCCCTTCTTCGTCTTCGACCGCCGCCTGGCGATATCCGGCGCGCACGAACCGGAGATGCTGGTGCGGGCGATCGAGCAGGCTGCCGCAAGCGCCGGTTAGCGCCTCACGCCTCGCCGAACACCGCCTGCCACAGCCGCAGCACCGGCCACACCAGGGTTTCGACGCGCTGCGCATCGACGCGGGCGTAGGCCTCGCCCTGCAGTCGCAGCGCATGCTGCATGCGCCGGAATTCGCGATAGGCGTGATGCACTGCTTCCGCCAGTTCGGCGTCGATCAGGCCCAGCTGCCCGGCCAGGCGCAACAGGGCCAGATTGCCGATATTGCCCGTCAGCTGCGGGTGGCAGTGCGCATGGCCCAGCACCAGATACTGGACGATGAACTCCACGTCGACGATGCCGCCGCGATCGTGCTTCAGGTCGAACAGGGTGGTGCGATTCGGATGCGCATCCAGCATGCGTTTGCGCATCGCCTGGATCTCGCCGCGCAGCGCCATGGCATCGCGCGGCAGCTGCAGGATCTCCCCGCGCAGCTGCTCGAACCCGGCGCCGATGCGCTGGTCGCCGGCGACGAAGCGTGCGCGGGTGAGCGCCTGGTGCTCCCACACCCAGGCTTTCTCGCGCTGGTAGCGGGCGTAGGCATCGATGCGGCTGACCAGCAGGCCGCTGACGCCGTCGGGTCGCAGGCGCAGATCGGTGTCGTACAGCACGCCCGCGGCGGTGAAGCTGGTGAGCCAGGTGTTGATGCGCTGGGACAGACGAGCATAGTGCTCGGCCGCCTCCGGATGCTGGTCGTCATAGAGGAAGATGATGTCCAGGTCGGAGGCGTAACCGAGCTCCTTGCCGCCGAGCTTGCCGTAGCCGATCACCGCGAACAGCGGCTGTTCGCGGTGCCGCGTGCGCAGCCCGGACCACGCCAGCCGCAGCACCTGACGCAGGATCAGGCAGGCGAGATCGCTCAGGTGATCGCTCAAGGTCTCCAGCGGCAGCGTGCCGGACAGATCCTGCATCAGCAGGCGCATGGTCTGCACCTGCTTGAAATGGCGCAGCAGATCCATCTGCTGCTCGACATTGCCGGCCTGGTCCAGCTCCGCGCTCAGGCGCTCGGCCAGTGCGCCCCAGTCGGGTGCCTCGGCCGCACTGGTGGAGATCAGCTCATCGAGCAGGATCGGGTGCCGGGCCAGATAGTCCGAGGCCCAGGGGCTGGCTGCTGCCAGGGCCGCGAGACGCTGCAGCGCGCCCGGATATTCGAGCAGCAGTGCCAGATAGGATTCGCGCCGGCCGATGCTCTCCACCACCCGTGTCAGGCGCTCCAGCGTCTGCCCCGGCCGCTCGTGCGCCGCCGCCGCTTCCAGCACGCGCGGCACCAGACGATCCACGCGCGCCTGCGTGGAGGTCGACATGCGCGTGTACGAGGCGCTCTCGCGCAGGGCCTGCAGCCGCTGCAGAATGCCTGGTGGATCCTCATAGCGATGCGCGGACAACTGTGCCAGCGCCTGCTCGTCGGACAGGCGCCCCTGCCACAGCGCGCTCAGCGGATGCTCGCTGTCGGTCGTGCGGTCCGAGGCGAACACCGCCTCGAACTGGCGCGTGACGCGTTCGCGATGTCCGGCCAGCGCCTTCTGGAATGCGCCAGTGTCGGCAAAGCCCATGGCCTCGGCAATCAGCGCCAGATCGGCGGGCTTGTCCGGCAGCATCTGCGTCTGCTGGTCTTCCAGATACTGCAGGCGGTGCTCCAGATTGCGCAGGAACACGTAGGCTGCGCGCAGTTCCTCCACCGCCTCGGCCGGCAGCAGCTGACGCTCGGCCAGGCAGTGCAGCGCGCCCAAGGTGGAGCGAACCTGCAATGCGCTGTCGCGTCCCCCGCGCACGATCTGGAATACCTGGGCGACGAACTCCACCTCACGGATGCCGCCCGGGCCGAGCTTGATGTTGTCGTGCAGCTCGCGTCGCGCCACTTCGGCACGAATCTGCGCATGCAGCTCGCGCAACGAAGCGAAGGCACTGTAGTCGAGATGGCGGCGATAGACGAACGGGCGCACCACCTGCATCAGCTCGTCGGTGGGCGCGCCAGTCAGCTCTCTGGCCTTGACCCAGGCGTAGCGCTCCCACTCGCGGCCCTGGGTGAGCAGATAGTTCTCGAGCATGGCCAGGCTCATCACCAGGGGGCCGCTGTCGCCGTAGGGGCGCAGGCGCATGTCCACGCGGAACACCTGTCCGTCGGCCGTATGCTCGGACAGTGCGTTGATGAGCTTCTTCCCCAGGCGCGTGAAGTACTCGTGCACGCTCAGCGGACGTGCCCCGCTGGCTTCGCCGGCTTCCGGGTACAGGAAGATGAGATCGATGTCGGAGGACACATTGAGTTCACCCCCGCCGAGCTTGCCCATGCCCATGACCAGCAGGTGTTGCCGCTGCTGGCCGGTCTCGTTCATCGGCTCGCCATGGGCGGCCACGGCCCATGCGTCCAGATGGGTCAGGGCGAAACGCAGGGTTTCCTCGGCCAGGGCGGTGGTGGTGTCGAGTACTTCGGGCAGGTCGGCCAGGCCATTCAGGTCGCGGGTGAGGATGCGCAGCATCGCCGCCTTGCGTACCTCGCGCAGTGCGTGCAGGAGATCGGCTTCGCCGGCGACGGGATAGCGTGCCAGCAGGCGGGTGATGTCCTGCGCGCGCATGGGCACGCTCAGATCGTCGTTGCCGAAGCATGCTGGTGGATTGTCACGCAGGCGGCACAGGAAGCGGCTGTAGCGGGTTGCGCGCTCGAACAACTGCTCGGGATGCAACGAGGAGTGGGACGTGCTGGTCATTGGGGATGCAATAGTGGGTTCCAGTAGAATAGCGTGGCGGTTCGGTGCTTGTGCGGGATCGCCGACCGCTGTCCCGCCTCGCCTTCGATCAGACATGCAGCCGGCTCTACACTTCATACCCGGTCGCCCCGGCCACTTCAACTGCGCCTTGCTCGCACTGATCCATCCCTCACACCGCTGCCTGTCGCTTTCCCCGTTCGTATCCGTGCCGCGCTCCGGGTTGCCGCCGCGGCGCGTACAGCAGCCGGATGTACGGCCGCCGGGCCAGTGGCGATGAAAGCGCCGCTACCCCCGGGCCGCCCCATGCTGCGCGTGGTCAAGCATGGCTCGCTTCGACTCACGCGCTGGATCGCGTGGGGGCTGGGGATCACTGTCTGCCTGGTGTTCGCCGCCTTCCTGCTGCTGCGCTATGTGCTGCTCCCCCGCATCGACGATTATCGTGGGCAGATCGCGGCGGCCATCAGCCGCGCAGCCGGTCAGCGCGTGAGCATCGGGGCGGTGGAAGGCCGCTTCGACGGTGTTCATCCGCATCTGGCCCTGCGTGATGTGCGCGTGTACGACACCGGTGGTGTAGAGCGACTGGCCCTCGGCGCGGTGGACGGCTGGTTGTCATGGACCTCGCTGCCCGCGGCCGAGCCGCGCTTTCGGGCGATCGAGCTGCAGCGGCTGGATTTCGAAGTGCGGCGAGATGCACAGCGCCGCTTGTGGGTCGCCGGCATGCCGCTGCAGCAGGAGGCGGGCAAGGGCGGATTCGGTGATTGGCTATTGGAGCAGCATCGCGTGACGGTGCGCGATTCATCCGTGACCTGGATCGATGAAACGCTTGGCGGTACGCCTCTGCCGTTGCAGGAAACCACGTTGCAGATCGAGAAGCGGCTGAGGGCGTGGCATTTCGCCTTGCGCAGCGTGCCGCCGGAGCAGGTCGCCGGCCCCATGGATCTGCACGGTGATCTGTCGCGGGAGGGCCGTGGCGCGGAGGCGAAGTGGAGCGGAAAGCTGTTCTTCCGGCTGGGCTACGCGGATCTGTCGACGCTGAGGCAATGGCTGGCCATTCCTCTCGACATCTCCCAGGGTGCCGGGACGATCGAGGCCTGGAGTCGGATCGATGCCGGCCGTCTCAGCCAGTTGTCCGCAGACGTGGCCTTGTCCGACGTGAACCTGCGCTTGCGCCCGTCGCTGCCGCAGCTGGCCCTGTCGCGCATGTCCGGGCGTCTTTCATGGGAGGAAAAGGCAGGCGGCGAGACCTACGCCGCGCAGCAGCTGAGCTTCACCACCCCGGATGGCGTGCAGCTGGCTCCGGCCGATATCAGCTATCACCGCCAGGGTGAGGAGGGGGCGTCCACGGCGCACTCGCAGCTGACGTTCGACCGCCTCGATCTGGTCGCCGTGACACGCCTGCTCGATCGGCTGCCGTTGGATGAGGGTCTGCGCCGGCGCATGGCGGAGGCCGCGCCGCACGGGCTGCTGCGCGACTTCGATCTGCGCTGGGTGGGACCGTTCCAGGCGCGCAGCAGCTATCAGTTGCACACCAGCTTCGAGCAGCTCGGCTCGTCTCCCTCGGGCTATCTGCCCGGCTTCTCGGCGGTGAGCGGGGCGCTTGAAGCCAGCGACAAGGGCGGCGCCGTGACCCTGCGCGCAGGCCACTCGGAAGTGGACATGCCGCTCGTGTTCGGTGCACCCCTGCCGCTGGAAATCCTGGATGCGCGGGTGACCTGGAGCGGGCCGGTCGGCAGGCCGCTGGTTCGGATCGAGCACGCGAGCTTCGCCAATACGCATCTCACCGGCCAGATCTCGGGCAGTTACCGCGTAGTCCCCGACCATCCCGGAACCATGGATCTGAGCGGGACGCTGACTCGCGGCGACGCGCGCGAGGTGTGGCGCTACATCCCGCTGATCATCCATGAGAAGGTGCGCAGCTGGCTCAAGGATGCGCTGGTCGCGGGTCGCAGCGAGGATGTGCGTTTCCGGCTGCGTGGCGATCTGCGCCGCTTTCCGTTCGTGAATCCCGAGCACGGGATATTCGAAGTGGTCACCCGTTTCCATGACGGTTCCCTGGCTTTCGCTCCTGGCTGGCCGGTGATCGAAGGAATCAGCGGCGAGCTGGTGTTCCGCGCCGCCAGCATGACGGTGAATGCACCGCAAGGACGCCTGTACGGAACCGTGCTGCGCGATGTCACCGCCAGCATTCCCGACCTGTCGAACCACGACCAGGTGCTGCATGTCCGCGGCGTGGCGGAGGGACCGAGCCAGGATTTCCTGCGCTACATCGAAGACAGCGAGGTGGATCGCTGGATCGGCGGCTTTACCCGCGGCATGCGTGCCAGCGGCGCGGGCACCCTCGCCCTGACGCTGGCTCTGCCGCTGCATCGCATGCATCAGACCACGGTACAGGGCA
Source organism: Burkholderiales bacterium (assembly GCA_026125625.1). Taxonomy (GTDB): domain Bacteria; phylum Pseudomonadota; class Gammaproteobacteria; order Burkholderiales; family SHXO01; genus SHXO01. Next base: position 8,088 of record JAHCKU010000126.1, read on the forward strand.
GCTATCGTTTTGCCGGCAATACGCTGGAGCCCGGTCACGGTGCGCCCCGTCTGGAGCAGCTGAACGGCGAGCTGCGCTTCAGCGAGCGCGACGTGCGCATCGCCGATGCGACGGTACGCGTGCTGGGAATGCCGGCACGCTTTTCC
>JAHCKU010000127.1 GCA_026125625.1 Burkholderiales bacterium
TTCGATATGCAGTTCCAGACCGTGCGCCAGCATGCGTCCGGGATAGCCGATGGCAAGCCCGTGAGCGTGCAGCAGGCTCATGGCCGGCGCCCCAGCAGCACGAGCATGACCGGCACGCCGAGCAGCGCGGTGAGCACCCCCACCGGCAGCTGCAGCGGCGCGAACAGGGTACGCGCCAGGGTATCCGCCAGGCACAGGAAGGTCGCGCCGGCGAGCATGGCGAGGGGCACCAGCCAGCGCAGATCGACCACGCCGAGCAGACGAATCAGATGCGGAACGATCAAGCCGACAAAGCCGATGGTGCCGCCGAGCATGACCGCGCTGACGGTTGCCAGGGCAGCAGCGGCATAGAGCACGGTCTGCGCCGTGCTCACCGGCACCCCCAGGCTGGCGGCCTGGTCGCGGCCCAGGGCGAGCACGTTCAGGCTGCCGCCGAGCATCGTCATCGCCAGGCCCAGCGCAATCGCCACCAGCCACGCCGGCCAGGAAACGGTGACGCCCGACAGATCACCCATGAGCCAGAACAACATGCCCTTGAGCGCCGTGTTCGGCGCCAGGACCAGGATCAGGCTCACTGCCGCACCGCAGCCGGCCGCCAGCACCACACCCGTCAGAAGCAGGCGATACAGATTCCAGTCACCGGCGCGGTAGCCCAGGGCGAACACCAGCACCGCAGCAGTGAACGCTCCGGTGAAGCCGGTCACCGGTACGAGCCAGGCAGCCAGGCCACTGAGCATGGCCAGCAGGACGCCGAGCGCAGCGCCGCCGGAGATGCCCAGCACATAGGGATCGGCCAGCGGATTACGCAGCAGGACCTGCAGCAGCACCCCTGCCAGGGACAGTAGCGCCCCGCAGGCGAGCGCCCCGGACGCACGCGGCCAGCGCACCTGCCAAAGGATGTCGCGCGGCAGGCCGGCTTCACCCGTTAGCGCGGCCCACATTTGCGCAGGCGACAGCGGATGGCTGCCCACGCTCAATGCCAGCAGAGCGCTGGCACCCAGCGCAGCCAGCAGCAGCAGGGCGAGCCTCAGCGGGCGGGCGATGACGCCGTCGCCGGCATGCCGGCGGCGTGAGGCATCCGCAGCGGCGCTCAGCGCAGGCTGATGATCATCCACCCCATCTCCAGCGCCCGCTCCTTGAGCGTTTCGTCCGGGTCGACGGCAATGGGATCGGTGACCTTGCCCAGGAGCGGCAGATCGTTGAGCGAGTCGCTGTAGAAGAAACTGCTGGTGAACGAATTCCACGACAGGCCGTGCTCGGCCAGCCAGGCCTCGACGCGTATGACCTTGCCCTCGCGAAACGACGGCACCCCCTGCACCCGTCCGGTGAATTCGCCGTTGACCGACTCCGGCTCGGTGGCGATCAGATACTCGATACCGAACTCGCGCGCGATGGGCGCGGTGACGAAGCTGTTGGTTGCGGTCACCACCACGCGCGCGTCTTGCGCATGGCTTTGCACCAGGTCACGCGCCTTCTGCGTGATCAGCGGCATGATCCGCGCGCGCATGAACTCCCGATGCCACTCGTCCAGCTGCGCGCGATCGTGACGCGCCAGCGGCTTGAGCTGGAAGTCGAGGAATTCGTGGATATCCAGCGTTCCGGCCTTGTACTGCTCGTAGAAGTGGTTGTTGCGCGCCTCGTACAGCTCTCGATCGAGCACGCCCTGGTCGATCAGGAACTGCGCCCATTCGAAGTCGCTGTCGCCGGCGAGCAGTGTGTTATCCAGGTCGAACAGGGCAAGACGCATGGGCATCATCCGCACACGATGGGCCGGATCGGCGCAGCCGCGCCCGGCGGGCGCCTGGAAAAGCAATGCACACGGCTGCAGCGGCACGATTCGAACCGGTTCAGTCCGCGACGGCTGCGGGCGCGAAGTATAGCCGATCGCAACTGCGGACCCGACCTCCGATCTCCTGCCACCGGCATGGTACCGGTTCTGCGTGCCGATGCCGGGCACTTTGCCGGTCTGCACCGCCGTACGCTGCTGGGGATCTGTGGCCTGCACCGGACGCGCATGTTCGACGACCGCTTCTACTCGTCGGACAAATAAGGATCGCGCAGCGCAGCCGCTGCCCGGCTGCGCTCGAGCACTTCGCGCACCAGCGTAAGCGACACCGGCCGCTTGGTCTGCAATGAATAGCGATCCGCGGCATCCAGCACGGCGATCAGCGAACGCATATCGCGTTGTCCGTGAACCAGAAGATAGTCGATCACCTCGTTGGGCAGCTCGAAGCTGCATGCATGCGCATGTGCGGCCAGCGCCTGGCGTTTCTGCTCGTCGCTCAGTGGCTTGACCTGCAGCACCAGGCCCAGCGCCACGCGCGTGCGCACATCATCGCGCAACGGCAGTGCCACCGGAGCGTTGTCGGCAGCCAGCAGCAGTCGCAGCTCGCCGGCGCCGGCGGCGTTGAGCAGGGAAAACAGGCAGGCCTGCGCCGGAGCATCGAGCGCTTCGATGGTGTCGATCGCCAGCAGCTTCACTGCATGCCGATCGAGCGTGACCAGCGCAGCGGCATCGCTCACATAGCGCGCCGCGACCTGCGATTCCTGCGCACAGGCGACGGCCGCACGCAGCAGGTGCGTCCTTCCCGAACCGGGCATGCCCCACAGGCAGATGCACGGTTCGTGCAGTTCGCCGTGCAGCCACGCACGCAACGTCGTCATCACCTCCTGGTTTGCCCCGATCACGAAATTGTCCAGGGTGGGCTGGGCGGCAACGGCAAAATCGAACGGGATCTGCTGCATCAACCGGATTGATAGAGCGTGCTGTGCAGATAGCGCTGCCGGGCATGCCGCACCAGTACGGCCAGCACCGCGGCCACCGGCACTGCCAGCAACGCGCCGAGAAAACCGAACAGGACACCGCCGGCGATCACGGCGAACAGCACCCACAGCGGGTGCAGGCCCACGCGGTCGCCCACCAGCCAGGGCGTGAGCACATAGCTCTCCACCACCTGCCCGATGGCGAATACCAGCCACACGCCGAGCACACCACCGAGGCTGTGGAACTGCAGCAGCGCGGCAAAGCTGCCCAGCAGCAGTCCCAGTGAAAAACCCAGATAGGGCACGAACGCGAGCATGCCGGTGATGATCCCCACCGACAGTGCGGAATCCAACCCGACGATGCGCAGGCCGGCCGCGTAAAACACGCTCAAGGCGATCATCACCAGGAACTGCCCGCGCAGGAAGGCGCCGAGCACATCGTCGATCTCGGCCATCAGCCGGGTCACAGCCGGCAGGTGCCTGCGCGGGACGAGCACCAGCAACGCCTCGCTCATGCGCTCCCAATCGAGCAGGAAGTACAGCAGCAATACCGGCAGCAGAATCACGGTCGCGAGCAGAGAAACCACCGCCAGGCCACCGGAGGTGAGCGAGGGCAGCAGGCGCTGCACCAGTGCACCGCCGTCGCGCATGGCTGCCGCCGCCAGCAGACGCAGACGCTCGGCGTCGACCGGCAGCTCCACGCTGAGGGCCTCCCGCACCCACGGCACCAGCACCTCGCGATACCACTCGACCAGGCGCGGGAGTTCGTCCATCAGGGCGCTCACCTGCGTGATGACCAGAGGAATCAGGATCAGCAGCAGGCCGACGACGACCAGCAGGACCAGCACCAGCACCAGGATCACGGCCATCCAGCGCCGTAGCCCGCGCCGTTCCAGCCATTGCACCAGCGGCGCGCACACGTAGGCCAACAACGCGCCGGCGGCGAACACGAACAGCACCGAAGCCAGCTGATAGACGAGGAATCCGGCAACGAGCAGCGCCGCGAGCAACCACAGCATACGAGGCAGTCTGGAGCGCATGAAGGAGATTGAAGTAAAATTGCGCGGAGCGATGGAGCGCAGCGCCCGGTCGCACGCTGCAGGCGGCGCAATCTTATCGCAGATCATCTCGCCATTTCGGGAAGCCCTGAACCAGGTATCACGTGCGCGCCCGAACCCCGCAGCCCTGTCATGACTGAGCCCTACGGCCTGACCTATCGTGAAGCCGGCGTGGACATCGACGCCGGCGATGCCCTGGTCGAGAACATCAAGCCTCTCGCGAAGCGCACCCTGCGCGAGGGCGTGCTTGCCGGCATCGGCGGTTTCGGCGCCTTGTTCGAGGTGCCCAAGCGCTATCGCAATCCGGTGCTGGTGTCCGGCACCGACGGTGTGGGCACCAAGCTCAAGCTGGCATTCGAGCTGAATCGTCACGATACGATCGGCATCGACCTGGTGGCGATGAGCGTGAACGACATCCTGGTGCAGGGTGCGGAGCCGCTGTTCTTCCTCGACTACTTCGCCTGCGGCAAGCTCGACGTGACGGTCGCCACCGCTGTGGTGAGCGGCATTGCACGCGGCTGCGAGCTGGCCGGTTGCGCGCTCATCGGCGGCGAGACCGCGGAGATGCCGGGAATGTACCCACCCGGCGAGTACGACCTCGCCGGTTTCGCCGTGGGCGTGGTGGAGAAGGACGCGATCATCGACGGCAGCCGCATCGCCCCCGGTGATGCCGTCATCGGCCTGGCTTCCAGCGGCGCCCACTCCAACGGCTATTCGCTCATCCGGCGCATCCTGGAGCGCAGCGGCGCGGACCTGTCCTCCGATTTTCACGGCCGTCCGTTGAGCGAGGTGATCCTTGCTCCGACGCAAATCTACGTGAAACCCGTGCTCGAACTGCTACGCAGCGTTCCGCTCAAAGGACTGGCCCATATCACCGGTGGCGGTCTGCTGGAGAATATCCCTCGTATCCTGCGCCAGGATCTCACTGCACAGCTCGAGCACGGCGCGTGGCCGCGTCCCCCGCTGTTCGACTGGCTCCAGCAGGCCGGACAGGTGGCCGAGCACGAGATGCAACGCGTGTTCAACTGCGGCATCGGCATGGTGCTGGTGCTCGATCCGGCGCAGGAGGCGGAGGCGCTGCGCACGCTCGCGGCAGCGGGCGAGACCGCCTGGCGCATTGGCAGCATACGTACCCGGGGCACGGACGAAGCGCAAACCATCCTCACATGAAGCGCATCGTGATCCTGATCTCGGGCCGCGGCAGCAACATGCAGGCCCTGATCGAGGCGGATCTGCCATGCCGGATCGCGGCGGTCATCGCCAACGATGCCGGCGCGGGCGGACTGGCGATCGCCGCGGCGGCGGGCATCACCACGCTGGTGGTCGACCACCGCCGTCACGCGGCACGCGAGGACTTCGATCACGCGCTGGCCGAGGCCATCGACGCATTCACACCCGACCTCGTGGTGCTCGCCGGCTTCATGCGCATTCTCACGCCGTGGTTCGTGCAACGCTACGCGCAGCGCCTGATCAACGTGCATCCATCGCTGCTTCCGGCCTTCCCCGGCGTGCACACGCACCGGCGGGCATTGGCCGAGGGTGTGCGTGTGCACGGATGCACGGTGCATTTCGTGACCACCGAGCTCGATCACGGACCGATCATCGTGCAGGCTGCAGTGCCCGTTATGTCCGACGACAGCGAGGAATCCCTGGCGGCACGCGTGCTGCGCCAGGAGCATCGCATCCTGCCGCTGGCCGTGCGCTGGTTCATCGAGGGGCGGCTGGAAGTGCGTGGGCAACACGTCGTGCTGCAGGGCACGCTTCCATCTACGGCGTGTCCCGGACACGCCATCGTCTCGCCGGAGGAAACATGAAACACGCGCTGTCTTGTGTGCTGCTGCTCCTCCTTGGCCTGAGCACGCAGTTGCTGGCCGCGGCCCTACCGGCGCGCGTCGAAATCCGTTATGCGGTGCAGCTGGGCTCGATGAAGATCGGCGAAGGGCGTGACGTGTTCGAGCACGACGGCGGGCGTTATCGCGTACGCAGCGAATCCAGGACCACCGGCCTGGCGGCCATCTATCGTCTCGACGTCCGGCGCGAGAGTCGAGGCCGGATCGAAGCCGAGCGCCTGCGGCCGGAGTATTTCCAGGAGGTGCGCAACGGCAAGCTCAGGCGACAGGTGGATTTCGATTGGGGCAAGCGGCAGGCCACCTTGTTCGACGGCGAGGACAGGGAAGTGGTCACGTTGCCGGAGAACACCTGGGACAGCACCAGCTTCGGCTACAACTTCGCTTTCGCGCGGCCGCAACCGAGTGACTTTCCCGTCAATCTCACCGACGGGCGGCGCATCAACGACTATCGCTACGCCATCCTCGGCCGGGAGCGCATCGAAACCGAGATCGGCGCGCTCGATACGCTGCACGTGAAAAAGGTGCAGGAGGAAGGCGACAAGCGTGGGTTCGAAGTGTGGCTGGCACCGGATTACCATCACCTTCCAGTTCGCATCCGCTACGTCGGCAAGGACGGTCGCGTGCTGGATTCCATCGTCACCCACATCAGCTACGCGCCGAAGTAGCGACCGCCACAACCATGGATCTGACCCCGACGCGGCTGGATGCTGCGGTGGAGGCCCTGCGCGCAGTGCTGCCTTTCACCCAGCCTGCCGATGCCTGCCTGCGCGCGTTCTTCCGCGCCCACCCCGCCATGGGCCAGCGCGACCGTGGCGTCGTTGCCGAGCTGGTGTTCGCCTGCGTGCGTAATCTGCGTCTGCTCGAGCATCTGGCCGAGGGGCGTCAGCCACGACGCCTGGCGCTGGCCGCCGCATTGCTGGTGGAAGGCCGCAGCGTGCGCCAGCTCGACAGCCTGCTACGCAAGGACGAGGCACGCTGGCTGGCAGAGGTGCGCGCACAGGATCTGAGCGCGCTGCCGATGGCCGTGCAACTGAGCCTGCCGGACTGGCTGTGGGCGCGGCTGTTGACGCGCATGCCGGAAAGCGAGGCGGTGGCCCTGGGACGCGCCTTGCTGGTTCCTGCCCCCCTCGACCTGCGCGTCAATTCCATGCGCGCGACGCGCGACGAGATTCTTCGCCGCCTGCGCGACGAGGGCATGTCGGCGCAACCCACGCCGTTCGCACCGCTCGGCATCCGTCTGACGGACAAACCGGCCCTGCAGCGGCATCCGCTGTTTCTGGACGGCAGCGTCGAAGTCCAGGACGAGGCCAGCCAGCTGCTGGCCCTGCTGGTAGGCGCGAAACGACGTGAGATGGTGGTGGATTTCTGCGCCGGGGCCGGCGGCAAGACGCTAGCCCTGGGTGCGATGATGCGCTCCGAGGGTCGGCTGTATGCATTCGACACCTCGGCCAGGCGTCTGGCGCAGCTGGCCCCGCGGCTGAAGCGCTCCGGTCTGTCGAACGTGCATCCGCAACTGATCGACGGCGAGCGCGACCGCCGTATCGGCCGCCTGGAAGGAAAGATCGATCGCGTGCTGGTGGATGCGCCCTGTACCGGACTGGGCACCTTGCGGCGCAATCCGGACCTCAAGTGGCGGCAGTCCCCCGCCAGCATCGAGGAGCTCGCCGCCAAGCAGCGCTCCATTCTCGCCGCTGCCGCACGCCTGGTGAAGCCCGGTGGCTGGCTGACATATGCCACCTGCAGCCTGCTGCAGGAGGAAAACGAGGATGTCGTCGACGATTTCCTGAGCCGCTCCCCCGCCTTCCAACTCGCCGATGCAAGCGAAGCCATGCGCGCCTGCGGCCTTTCCCTGGACAGCACGCCCTACTATCGCGTGTTGCCGCATCGCCAGCACATGGATGGCTTTTTCGCCGCATTGCTGCGGCGTACGGCCTGAGTCGACAGCAGCAGCAATCGGCTGGAGGCGGTGCTAGAATGCGCGCGCCTTACGGCATCGCCATGCAGGAACCCGCACAGATCCCGAGCCTCCTCGCAAGACTCGCCGCCGATCTCCAGAACATCGATATTCTGTGGCAGGTCGGCGCGCTGACAGTATGCCTGCTGCTGGCCTGGATCCTCACGCGCCGGCTTGCCCGTGGCAGTCTCGCCAGGGACGCCAGCGCACCCGGCCCGACCCTGCCGGACAGGGCCGGCGAACTCGGGCGCGTCGTCTTGTCGCTGACCGCCCTCCTGCTGGTGCTGCTCGCACGCCGGATCCTGCAGCAGCACCAACCCTCCACGCATCTGCTCGACGTCGCGGTGCCACTGCTGTTCTCGTTCTGCCTGGTGCATGGCGTCAGCTATCTGCTGCGGCATGCGTTCTCCCCCAGCAGCCTGCTGCATTACTGGGAGCGCGCGATCGCATGGGCCATCTGGATCGGCCTTGCCCTGCACATCACCGGCCTGCTCGAGCAGCTGCGCGAGTTGCTCGACGACGTGAC
>JAHCKU010000128.1 GCA_026125625.1 Burkholderiales bacterium
GCTTCAGCGCGGCGTCCAGGTCATCGAACGACGACTCATCAACTTCGCCGCTGACGGCCCAAGCTGTGCGGTCAGCAGCGGCCATTAGATAGTCGCTCGCGGCCTCCAGCTTATCTTCGAAGGTCAACCCGATGAGGTCCAATTGCTGGACAAAGATCTTCGGCAATTGGCCACGCGACTCCTCCTCGCTCGGCGCCTTGGCACGGCTTGGCAGTACGGTGTCACGATCCACCTTGCGCACGTAGGCGGCATACCAACCATAGAAGGTGTCACGGGCGATGACAGCCGGCCTACCGGCCTCCAGCAATTCGTCCACCCGACGCTTCACGATACCGCACATGTGGTCGGCGATATCGGCGACCCTGCTTGCGGAAACCGGGTGGGTGCGGATCGTGGCCTCGATGTCGGCCTGGGGACTTCCGCTGCCACAGGTCAGCTGAAAATTGCAGATGATCCGCTCCAGGCAGGTAGGGTCCACATTGAAGACGCGCTCCAGGTAGGGGGCGATCTCGTCGGCCACAGTGCTTTTCAGCGCGAAGTCCGGCGGCTGCCCCCACAAGGCTTCGCGCGCTTGCGCAATGGCCGCCCGCGCTTCATCCAGCGTACGGGCATTGGCGAATCCCTCGACAATCCGGCCTTCGACTGGGCGGGAGACATAGATCTCGAAGATGGTCTTCTCCAAGTCGCAATCGGGATTTGTCGCCAAGGTCACCCAGTTAGACAGTGTTTTCCAAAGCGATTTGGCGCGATCCGCGACAGGATTAGTCGTCAGTGAACTTTTGCTTTGGATCAAGCGCACACCGTTGTCGCCCTGCTGCTGCGCGACGTCGTCAAGATACTCCATGCTGCAAAAGCTTCCGACGGGTGCTTGCAAGAGCAGTTGCGTTAGGCGTGTGTACTGGAGGCCATAGCCCAACGCTTGACCTGGCACCTCAGTTCTTCTTTTTTTGGAGCGGGAGATTCCGCTGCGCTTTGATGTCGCCATCCGGTTCGTTCTCGGCTGATTTCTATATCATCTTCCTCAGTAATCCCAATCCTCATGCCTGACCGGCAGTCGGTTCAACTCGCGCCGTCGATTCTCCCACTCTGGCAGGAAAGCCCGCATGAGCGCCTTGAAGCGTTCGTTGTGGGTTGGCTCCAGCAGATGCACGAGTTCGTGCACTACGATGTACTCTAGACAGCCAGGCGGCTTCTTGGCTAGCTCGGTGTTCAGGCGTATCGATCTACGCGCTGGGGAGCAACTCCCCCACTTCGTCTTCATGTGTTGGATGTGGACGCGCGGCACATCCAATCCGAGGGTACGGCTCCATTCGGCCACCAGCGCTGCTGCGCGTGCCCTGACCTGATCACGATACCAACGGGAGAGCAGTGCATCTTTGGCAACGGCATCGGCGCGCGGGCGCACGGTGAGCACCAGAGTGCGATGACGAAGCTCGACCAACGGGGCGGCGTCAACCTCGACCAGCTTCAATAGGTAGCGGCGTCCCCAAACGTAATGGCTTTCCCGCTCCAAATACTCGCGTGTCGCCTCACGCTCCTGAGCTACCATCTTTTCGCGCTGAGCCTTGATCCACGCGAGCTTGGACAACGCAAAGACGCGGACAGTGTCGAGCGCCATGTGCCGTGGAGCCGAAATCCGCACCCGCCCCTTAGGTGGCAGCACCGTCAGATGCACATTGCGGATGTCCTTGAACACTACATCCGCCTCAAAGGCACCCAGGGTGACGCGGGATGGCATCAGTACTCGCCCTGGGCCTTGATGATCAGAAAGATACGCTCGAGTTGCTCTGCATCCTGGAGGAGCGCGAACAAGGCAGCCTTGATCGTATTTTCCTTCGCCGGATTTCCTCTCCAACCATCGGGCCGGACAGCTTTGACGGTTTGGTCGATACGCAAAGCCAGCGCCAATGCAGGATCGGTAGCATTTTCGACATCACCTGGCACCAGCTCCGCCGCTTGATACGATGGTTTCGCTGCAAGCCATGGCTGAAGATTGTTGTACAGTGCCCGCCGCCCCGGTGTTGTCAGCTCGACAGGTGCATCGTCCGCTCTACCGGCTTCCACCTGTCGCACCAGTTGAGCGATGCGCTGCAGGTATTGCTCATATTCCTCCGCCCGCTCCTTGCGCAGCTTGATGATACCGTCCAGCAGCGCCGACATGCGCTCGTAGAACGCTGGATCGTTTAGATGCTCCTTCACGATCTTGCTGCGCACGTTGTTCTCGATCGTCTCGGCGATCGCATCGCGGTTGCCTTTCAGCTCGCCCAGTTTGGTGGCGATGGCATCGGCGATTCCGGTCTTGACGATCAGGTCCAGCAGACCCACGCCCTCGAACGGCGAAATCTGTCGCGGCTCGTCGGCCTCGATGTAGGTGTCGATCAGGTGCCGCATGTCGGATTCGTAAGGCTTTAGGTCCAGCGTCTCGCCGCTGGCCTTGCGTACGATCTCGCGCAGCTTCACGTAGTGGTCCAACAGCCCGCGCAGGCGCGTGCCGTCGGCCTCAGAATAGCCTGCGGCCGCCAACTCATCGGCCACATTGGCCCAGGCGCGCAACAGCGTCACCACGCCCTTGTAGAGCATCACGCGCTGCGGCTCGTGGTCGGCGAGATCGTCCGCGATCTCGGTATTGCCGCAGAAGTAGTGGATGTGCTCCAGCTCGCCGCGCGGCGGCGCCACCGGTTCACACAACAGCGCCAGCGCCTCCACCGCATCATCCAGGCGCTTGCGGCCGATATCTAGCCGGTTCTGCATCAGCACCTCGGGGTCGGCACCACCGGCGCTGTGGTCCAGCTCCGAGGTGTAGACGGCGAAGGCCTTCTCCACCTTCTTGAACAGATCCTTGTAGTCGACGATGTAGCCGAACTCCTTGTCCTCGCCGTCCAGCCGGTTGGTGCGGCAGATCGCCTGGAAGAGCCCATGGTCCTGCATCGACTTGTCGATGTAGAGGTAGGTACACGGCGGCGCGTCGAAACCGGTCAGCAGCTTGTCCACCACCACCAGCAGCTTCATGTTGGCTGGCTCGTTGGCGAACAGCGCCTTCGCCCATTCCTCGTAGGTCTCGGTAGCGGTCATGCGCGGATTGGCTTCGACGCCCTTCAGCAGCTCGGTGTAGGTGTTGAAGATGAACTGCTTGTCGCTTTCGGTGTTGGCGCCGACTTCCTCGGTCGTCACATTCTTCGCCTGCGGGTTGTACGAGGTGACGATGGCGCAGCGGCCCTTGAACGGCGTCTTCTGCAGCAGGGTGAAGTACTTGCAGGCCTCGAAAATGCTGGAGGCAACGAGGATGGCGTTGCCCCGCTCCGTCGACAGCCGCGATTTGACGCTGAAATCGAACACGATGTCGGCCACCACGCGCTCCATGCGCGAGCGCGAACTCAGCACCTGCTGCATCGTGCCCCACTTGGCCTTCAGCTCCTGCTTCTGCCAGGCGTTCAGGCCGCGCGTCTTCGCCTCGAACCAGGCATCGATCTTCGCGGGCGATCCCAGCCGCTGGTCGATGTCGCGCGCCTCGTACACCAGGTCCAACACCACTTCGTCTTCGACCGCCTCGCCGAACTTGTAGGTGTGGATATAGCCGCCGAACACCTCCAGGCTGGACTGTTTGTCGGCCTTGAGCAGCGGCGTGCCGGTGAAGCCGATGAACACCGCTTCGGGCAGCAGCGCCTTCATCACGCGGTGCAACCGACCGCTCTGCGTGCGGTGGCATTCATCGACGAAGACGAACAGTTCGCCTACCGCCGTCGCCGGCTGCTCCTGCAGTTCCTGGAGAAAGGCCTCGAACTCGCGCTTGTCGCGCCCGCGCCCCTCCACGCCGAACTTGTGCACCAGCGAGCACAGCAACCGCGGTGCGGGCTGCGCCAACTGCGTCATCAGGTCACGGCCGCTTCGGCTGCGGCGCAGCTTCTCGCCGGAATCGGTGAACACGCGCTGGATCTGTTTGTCCAGCTCGTCGCGGTCGGTCACGATCACCACCCGCGCCTGCGGCCATTGTTCCAGGATCCAGCGTGCCAGCAGCACCATCACGATGCTCTTGCCGCTGCCCTGGGTGTGCCAAATGATGCCGCCCTTGTGCTCTTGGACATGGGCCTGCGCCGCCTTGATGCCGAAGTACTGGTGCACGCGTGGCAGCTTCTTGACCCCGCCGTCGAACAGAACGAAGTCGTGCATCAGCTCGACCAGCCGCGCCTTGTCGCATATCTTCAGCAAGTACTTGTCGAGCTTGAAGCGGCTGTCGTCGACCTCGTCTTCCTTCCACTTCAGGAACATCTTCTCCGGCGTGCCGACCGTGCCGTAGCGCAGCCCTTCGGAATCGTTGCCGGCAAAGACGAACTGCACCGTGCTAAAAAAGGCTTCATGGAACATCGGCAACTGGTTCGACAGGCACTGACGAATGCCGTCGCCCACCGACACGCGGCTGTTCTTCAGCTCGATCACACCGATGGCAATGCCGTTGACGTACAGCACCAGGTCGGGCCGCCGCGTGCGGTCACCCTTGAGCGTCACCTCCTCGGCGATGGCGAAGTCGTTCGCTTCCGGGTGCTGCCAGTCGACCAACTCGACGGTCTGCGTCTTTGCGCCCGTCGTGATGAGCACCTGCACGCCGTAGCGCAGCAGGCCGTACACGGCTTGGTTGTTCGCGTACAGCGTGCGGTGGTGGTTGCCGGCCTCGGTGCGCAGGCGCAGCAGCGCGGCGCTGATCTGCGCCGGCGTGGCGCCCCGCTTCGCCAGCCAGGGCGAGAGCAGACCCTCTTCGATGCTGGCGTTGCCCTCACGGTCCGACCAGTCACCGAGGTAGCGCCAGCCCAGCTCGTCGCGGAACAGTGCGACAACGCGGTTCTGGGTGGCGCGTTCGGGTTGTCCGATCGGTGGCATGACGGGCTTCTCCTGTGGCGGCGGCCGGTTTAGCCGCTGAACAGCGTCTGGCACTCGGCGATGGCGCCGGCGATGCGTTCGTCCGAGAACAGTTCGCGCGAGAGCTTGGTCACCCACTCCGGGTGGGCAGCGATGACGCGCTTGACGCCGGCCACATCGACCGGCTCGCCGGCGGCGGCCAGATCCACCATCGCCATGTCCACCGTCGCCAGCAGTTCCAAATCGTCGGTCTTGCGGAAGCGGAAGCGTTCCAGCCAGTCCAGCGCAGCCGCGCCATACCACTGCTCGAAGTAGCGCTGCGCCTGTGCGATCTTGTCGCCCGCGACGAAGCCTTCGTATTTGTCGTTGCGCAGCGCACGCACGTAGCCGTTCTTCAGCGCGATCTGCTCCGGGCCTTTGTACTTGGTGTTCGGGTCGTAGGGGCCGGCAGCCTTCTTCAGATAGCCCTCGGCGCGGCTTTCGGCGTGGCGGTGCAGCAGGTACATGAGCTTCACTCGACGCTTGCGCGGCAGCGGGAACATCTTGGTACCGAAGCGCTGGGCGAGCACGCCGATGACGACAGCTTCGTTGATCTGCCAGTTGTGGGCGGGCTGGCCATTAGGCAGATTGGCTGCTGGCTTGGGGGGCAGCGGAATGGCGTTCGAGGCAGGTTGCACAAGACGAACGCGGCCGGTAAGCAGCGCCTGCATCATGCCTTGCTTGATGTCACGAGTCTTTGCAAGCCTTGATTCGAGAGACGCGACCTCTTTGTTCATTGAGGAAAGCGCCTCAGAGATTGCTTCCTGCTCCTCGAACGTGGGCAGAGGAATCTCCAGACCGCGGACATCGCCGCTGTTGATGGCTGGGTAGTTTGATCCAGTCAACAGTGCATCGATCTGACGATTTACCGTGGCGCCGAACATATGCTCAAACAGGTAACCCGGATGTAGTCTTTCGTCAGAACGAACAACAGCAAAACCAGTCGAACACACCCATTCGCCTTGCTGCGCCTCGAACAAGAGGTGCGACTGCAAATTTGGACGCACGGTTCCAACTAGAACGTCTCCATGTCGCAGACGTCTTCGAGCACGCGAGGGGGCCGACTCGAATAGCTGTTCGCTGTGACTTTTAAGCATGCCACGCTCAACATCTTCAAGCGCGATGTATTTGAAGAGGAAGTCGCGGTTCGTGCCGGCTGGAAGATTCTCCGGATCGACTTCTGCGACGCTGCCAATGAGCGCATTTTCCCAAGTGCCGGTGAATCCCGGCAGCCGCTTCTTGCCGGTGAGCAGCTCCTGCATGGCGCCTTGTTTGATCTGGCGCTTCTTGGCCAGCAACAGCGACAGGGATTCGATCAGGGCATCCGCATCGGAGAGCGCTTCGGCGATGGCCTGCTGCTCAGCCAAGGTCGGAGGAAGCGGAAACTTGAGTTCACCGATCAAACCTGTGTTGAGATTCGGTTGACCATTTCCGGTCGCAACTACCTCCCGAAGCTTCTTGGTCTGAGTGTTGATGAAGTGCACCAAGTATTCCGGGCATATATTTCGATCAAGGCGCAGCAGTGCGGCGATTCCGTCATTGGCACAGCACTTTATGCCCAGAATCTTTGCGACACCAAGTGTCGCGCCGCTATTTGCAATGATCAGCGTTCCAGGCTGAAGCGTACGACTGTAGTTCGCTCCCTCTTCGGTAAGCGAGGTTGCAGTCCCTGAGATAACGACCTGTGATTGAGGCACATTCGTCAATGAAGCCACGGTCAGCCACGGCACGAAGTCGCCATTGAAGAAGCGTGGGTCACCTGCCGGGCGTGGAGAACCGCCCCTTACAGGCTCGCTTATTTGCTTGGCTGACTTAACTATCCAATCAGCTGGGATCAGTCCGACCTCGGTCTGCTTAAACGCAAACGAAGCTTTGAAGGTGGCGCTAGGCTCTCTCACCTCCATGCGAACCCCATCTTCTCTAGATGCCGGTTCACCCGCGATTCCAGATTCTCTACTCGCTGATTCAACTGCGGCAACGGCGTCTCATACCGCTCAGCCAGTTCCTTCACCCGCGCCGTGAGCTGCTGGCTCAGTCGGTCCATCTCGCCATGCACCGCTGCGTCCAGCGTGGCGAGCCATTTGTCGTCCACTACCAGTGGCTGTACCTCGGCCTCGGTGAGCTGCGGGTACTTCGCATAGGCCGCGGCATCCAGCGCAGCCTCGACCTCCTTCACGCGCTTTTTCAAGGCCGACTCTTCGGCCGCGAGCTTCAGCCACTCCAGCAACACGCGCAGTTCTTCGGCTACAGGCTCCTCGGCCTCGCCGGCTGCCGCTGCCATGCTCTTGCCTGATTTGCCGGCCTTGGCCGCCTTGATCTCGGCCTTCAGTTCGCCTTCGATCTCACGCAGCCGGTCCTTCACCGCCGCAACGTTGATCTTGTCGAAGCCCGCGAAGGCCGCATCGTCGCCGCCGTGCCCCTCTTCCAACTCAGCCAGCTTCGCGCTCACGCCTTCAAGTTCGGCCTGCAGCGCCTGGAGTGCGGCCTGCTCCTTGGCGAAGTAGCGCGCCACGACCAGGGCCTTGGGCACCAGGTCGCAGGTCCAGCCCTTGTCCTTCTGCTTGCCCTTCTTGTCGGTCTCGATCACGCGGTAGGTCTGAGCCTTCCAGCCTTCGGCCGCGATCAGGTAGCAGTCATCCTGCATGGTCTGCGCCCAGTAGTCCATTAGGTGCTGATAAACAGCGTAGGCGTCGATCAGCGGCTGGCTGAGGTAATGGGCAAGCAGGCCTTCCGAGAGGCGGGCGATCACGCGCCGGGGCTGAGACTCGGGTATGTTCGGGCGCAACGCCTTCAGCTCCTTGGCCTGCACATCGCGCCACGCAGCGAAGTGCGCGTTCATGCGCGCGATGAAGCCGACGAACTCGGGATGGCCGTGGATGGTGGACTTGATGGTCGCCTTGTCCACGGCCAGATCCAGGTAGCCAGGACGCTTGGGCCGGAACAGCGCGCGTTCGAGTTGCGGGCACACGGCCCAGTAGCGGCTGACCAGGCTGTCCGGCGCGGTGACATCGGCTTCGGGGATGCCGCCGCGCAAATGGCCTTCGATGTCCTGCCGGTCTTCGGCCTGGCTGCTGTCGATGTAGCGCGGCAGATTGAGGTTATAGTCGTTCTTCTCGATCTCGTCGAAGCCGACCAT
>JAHCKU010000129.1 GCA_026125625.1 Burkholderiales bacterium
CCTCGAAGGTGGCGCTGAACTGAACCTCCTGTACATCTTCACCAGCCTGTGCCGGCTCGAAGCGCGGATAGCCGGCTACGCGCAGATTCTGCTGCCGTACGGCCTCGCCGAAACTCTTCTGCAGCGCATCGCCCAGCACTTCCTGGCGCACCTGCCCGCCGTACTGCGCCTGAACCAATCGATAGGGGACTTTCCCGGGCCTGAAGCCATGCATCTTCAGGGAACGGGCAAGCCGCTTGAGACGGCTTTCGACCTCGGCTTCGATCTCCTGCATTGGCAGCGCGACGTTCAGTCTGCGCTCCAGGTTACTCACTTTTTCTATCGTGGCCTGCATTGATACGTTCCCTGACAACTGATCATGAACGAGCGTGGGACGGGATGGAATCCGGCGCGCTGTGGCATCACGCGGCCCGGAGCCAGTAGGCTCGGAAAGCGGAATGCGTCTCGCCGCCCGAGGTTCGCATGGAGAAAGTAAGGCGATGCGACCGCGGCTCTGGTGCGAAAGGAGAGACTCGAACTCTCACGCCTTTCGGCGCCAGAACCTAAATCTGGTGCGTCTACCAAATTCCGCCACTTTCGCAAAGCCCTCATTTTAATATAATCGCCCCCTTCCGCTCCACAGAAAGCTTACCCCGAGGCGTTCCCGGCCCGTCGTCGAGATGCCGACGGACCCAATCCGCCTGCCGCCATCTTCACCATTCCGACACCTTTCAGGGAAGCGTTGAACAAGTCTCGCGCTGCGCGTTGTCTCAGGGGCGGATGGATGCAGGCAGTGATGCCCCGCGCCGCTACTCCGTAGGCTCCAGGCGCACCAGCAGCCCGTGGTTGGAATCGACCAGCAGATACACCAGGCCATCGGGCGCGACACGCACGTCACGAATGCGTCCGAGATCGTTGACCAGCATGCGCTCCTCGCTCACCACCCGTTCGCCATCCAGCACCAGTCGCACCAGCGCACGCCCACGCAGCGCGCCCACCAGCAGGTTGTCCTGCCACTGCGGGAACTTGTCACCGGTATAGAAGGCCATTCCGGACGGTGCGATGGAAGGTACCCAGACATGGATCGGCTGTTCCATGCCGCGCTTGTGGGTACCTTCGCCGATGCGCGTTCCCACCCCGTAGTTCACGCCATAGGAAATCACCGGCCAGCCGTAGTTGGCGCCGGCACGTATGATGTTCACCTCGTCGCCCCCCTGCGGTCCGTGCTCGTGCGTCCATAGTTCGCCGGTGCGCGGATGCAGCGCTGCGCCCTGCACGTTGCGATTGCCGTAGGCATAGATCTCCGGGCGTACGCCGCTGCGATTGGCGAACGGGTTGTCGCGCGGTGTGCTGCCGTCGTCGTTGAGGCGGATGATGGTGCCGACGTTGTCGCTGAGATCCTGCGCGCGATCCTTGTCGCCTCGATCGCCGAGCGTGATGTACAGATGACCATCACGGTCGAACGCCAGACGCGATCCGAAATGCACGCCGCTGCGTGATTTCGGTTGCATGCGGAAGATGACCTGCACCTCGTCCAGCCGATCCTCGCGCAAGCGGGCGCGCAACACTTCGGTTCCGACGCCGCCCTCTCCCTGCGCCGAGTACGACAGATAGATCCATTGATTCTCGGCGAAGCGTGGATGCAGCGCCACGTCCATCAAGCCGCCCTGTCCGATCTCGGTGACCGCCGGCAGTCCCTTGATGGTTTCCGGCTGGAGGCGTCCATCGGCGCTGACGATGCGCAAGCGCCCGGGACGCTCGGTGACGAGCATGCGCCCATCGGGCAGGAAGGCGAGGCCCCATGGAAAATCGAGCCGGTCGGTCAGGATGACCAGCTTGACCATGTGCGCCTGCGTGCGCGACGTCTTCAGCGTTGCCTGACTCCAGCCGGCACGGGGCAGCGCGATGGCCGAGGCAAGCACCGTCATGAACAGCAAGAGGTAGAAACGTCCAGTCCGAGTCATCGCCAGGTCATCCTCGTGTGATGGTTGTTGGATTTAGTCCGTCGACGCGACGTGGCAGTTTCCGTACCGGCAATAGACGCGTTGTCGCGGGCCGTTGCATGGCGGCGACATCGACTCGACGATGCGACGCGCCGAGACCATGAAATGCCGCGGCGTACGCAGCGATCTCAATGAAGCGCAGCCAGTATACTTCGGCTCTTCGAAGAACTCGCATATCGCATGAGGAGCGTTTCGATGATCATCGATCACCGCACGTATTGTGTAAAACCCGGAAAGCTCAACGACTATCTCAAGCTGTACGAGCGTGACGCGCTGCCGCTGCAATTGAAGTACCTCGGCCATTGCGTCGGATGGTACGTGAGCAACGACATCGGCCCGCTGAACCAGGTGGTGCACATGTGGGCGTACGAGAGCCTGGACGACCGCGAGGCACGCCGCGCACGTCTGGCCGCCGATCCCGCCTGGCCCAAGTTCCTCGAGCAAGCCACATCCCTGCTCGACAGCATGGAGAACAAGATCCTGCGTCCTGCACCATACTTCAAGCTTCCCGAGCTGAAGGGCGGCGTCGCATAACGGCGTCGAATCGTCAGCCTGCGCGGAAAAAATTTGCCGAAGCGGTTGAGCTTTGCGCGCAGAGCGCGGTAGACTCGCGCTCGCGCGATGAGGAACCGAATCAACGCCCGAATTGCGGCACCGTTCGTGTGCCGCGACACTTTCAGGTACCCCGGAATTGAATTGCACGGGGTGGCCTCTTGTTCCCCGGTCATTCCGCGAACCGGAGCAGTCCATGCGATCTTCATTCAAGGCTGTATGCGGGCAGCCGATAGCGGTCCACCTCGGCGTTCAGGCGCCAGCTTCTCAGGAGTAGCTTTGCCATGACTCGACCCTCGATCCCCGGTTCGTGCTCGAAACGCATCGCATCCGTATCCCTCACGCTGTTGCTGGCCACGGCGCTCGGCTGCGCCAGCAGCTGGCGCGGTGCAGGCCCCGGCAGCGCCGATTCCGCCAAGTCCTCGTCGGGTACGCCCGGAGCGGGTGCACAAGCCGGCGCAGGGGCAGGCGCCGGCGCGGGCGGCAGTAGTGCCGGCGGGCAGGGCGCTGGTGCTGGCGGCAGTGCAGCAGATGCTGCCGGACAAGGTGCCGGTGCGGGCGGTAGCGGCGACGGCGGTGCCGGCGACGCCTCACTGGCTTCGACTGACGGCATGGATGGCTCCGGCGACGGATCGACGGCAGGTGGTGCCGACGGGTCTGCAGGTGGTCCGGGCGCCGGGACGGCTGGCGCGGACGACGGTGCTGCCGGCGGCCGGGCGGGTGATGGTTCGGCGGCCGGGACTGGTGCCGATGGAGTCGGGCCTGGAGGCGTTACCGCTGATGGCGGTGCTGCAGGCGCAGGCGGAGCCGGGGCAGGCGGTGATGGATCGGGTGGTGCCGGTGCCGGCGCAGATGGTGCCGATGCTGGTGTCGGCACGGCTGGCGCCGCAGGCGTGGCCGGAGGCGATGCAGCGGCTGCTGGTGCCGGTGGAGATGCCGGGACAGGCTCTGGCGCTGCAGGTGCGGACGGCACCGGTGCAGCCGGGGCCGGTGGGGACGCTGGAGCAGTCGCCGGTGGTGCGGGCGGCGCTGGTGGTGCGGGCGGTGATGGCAGCGGTGTCGATGGCGCGGGCGGTGCCGGTGGTGCGGGCGATCAGGAGTCGACCGTGGTCGGGATGGTGGATGCGCCCGGTACGCGCGTGCGCGTGGAAGAGGAAGTGACCGCCCAGACCCTGGGTGGCATGCTGCCGCTGTCGGTCGGCGTGGACGAAGAAGGCCAGTTCGACTTCGACAAGGCGGTGCTGCGCGATGACGTCAAGGTGGTTCTGGACGAACTGGCGATGCGCCTGCACGAGGCCGAATGGGATCGTCTGGACATCATCGGTTACACCGACCGTCTCGGCACGCCGGAGTACAACCAGCAGCTATCGGAGCGTCGCGCATGGGCGGTCGCGCGCTACCTCGTCGATCAGGGCATTTCGCTGCAGAAGCTGAAGGTCGAAGGGCGTGGTGAGCGCAACTCCGTGGTCGCGGAAGGCGAGTGCGAGAACCTCGATCGTCAACAGCTGATCACCTGCCTGCAGAAGGACCGTCGGGTGGAGCTGGAAGCCTCGATCCGCCGCACGCAGGCCAAGATCCACTAGTCGTAGAGGCAGTCGTCTGAACAAAAAAGAGGGCTGTTCGGCCCTCTTTTTTTTCGTGCTAGTGTATCGAGTCAGTAATCCATCGAAGAATGTCCGACGCGCAATGAGCACCGACGCTTCGTCTTCGCACATGGCTCCAACCATCCTGCAGCGGCTGCAGCAGGCGTGCGTGATCCCGGTGCTGCGGCTGCCACAACGTGAGACCGCGACGCGCGCGATCGACCTGCTGCTCGAGGCCGGTTTCTCCACCATCGAGCTCACCCTGACCACGCCCGGTGCGATCGATCTGCTGACCACCCTGCGCGCACGGGCGGCTGCCGACTTCCTGGTGGGCGCGGGGACCGTGCTCGATCTCGACACTGCGCGTGCCTGCCTGGATGCCGGGGCGGACTATCTGGTTTCGCCCTGCTTGGTGCCCGGCCTGGCACCCCTGACGATGGCGCGCGGGTGCGCAGCGCTCATCGGCGGCTTCACCCCGGGAGAAGTGCTGGCGGCATGGCGTGATGGGGCAACGGCGGTGAAGGTGTTTCCTGCATCCAGCGGCGGACCATCCCACCTGGCGGGCATGCACGCCGTCTTTCCCGAGATTCCGCTGTGCCCCACCGGCGGCGTGTCGCTCACCAACATGAGCGACTACTTCAAGGCCGGTGCCGCCTTCGTCGGCGTGGGCAACAACGTCATCGATCAGGCAGCGCTGGCCGCTGGCGACGATGCCGCGGTCGTGCGCCACGCACGTTCCTTCCTCACGCTCGCGGCGGCGCGCTGAGCATGCTCGACGTCGTGTCGTTGGGCGAACCGCTGTACGAATTCAGCGCGCTGCCCGACCGGCCCGGCTACTGGCTCCAGGGCTTCGGCGGGGACACCATGAATTGCGCCATTGCCGCGGCACGCCAGGGCGCACGCGTGGCGTATCTGACGCGTATCGGTGCAGATGCCTTCGGCGAGGACCTGATGCGGCTTTGGCGCAGAGAGGGGCTGGACGTGTCCGGTGTCGCCGTCGACCCGGCAGCACACACTGGCGTGTACTTCGTCACTCACGGTCCTCGCGGCCATGTCTTCAACTATCTGCGGGCCGGCTCCGCGGCCAGCCGCATGTCGCCGGAGAACGTTGCGCTGGATACGGTTCGCGGCACACGCTTCTTCCATACTTCGGGCATCACCCAGGCTATCAGCAGCGGGGCATGCGATACCGCCTTCGCCGCCATGCATGCCGCGCGCGAGGCCGGCGCGCAGGTGGTCTACGACGCCAATCTGCGCTTGCGCCTGTGGCCGGCGGCGCGCGCACGGGCGGTGATCACGGCGGCCATGGCGCTGAGCGATCTGTTCCTGCTGAGCATCGACGAAGCGGCCGTGCTATGCGATTCGGATCAGCCGGAAGCGGTCCTGGACTGGTGTCAGCACAAGGGGGTGAGGCGAGTGGCGCTCAAGCTCGGCCAGGACGGCGTCATCGGCTGCGCGGACGGGCGCCGGGAGCACGTTGCGGCGCATCGTATCCAGGCTGTGGACGCCACCGGCGCAGGGGATTGCTTCGCCGGCGCCCTCATGGCGCGCATGGCCGCCGGCGACGACTTCTGGCGCGCGTTGCGCTACGCCAATGCCGCAGCGGCGTTGACCACCACCGGCTACGGTGCGGTGGCACCGTTGCCGCATCCCGACGCCGTGCGGCGCCTGCTCGCCGGCACCGCCTGACCCTGCCGTGTCACTAATGCGCGGGACTGCCGTCTCGCGGCGGTGATCACGGAAACGGATTCATCCCCTTCTGCACGCCCGGACGTGCACTCATGCGCGCGCCCCAGCGATGCAGGTGCTCGTATCCGCCGGCGGCGTCGATCAGCGCCTTGCGCGCGAAGTAGTTCGGATACAGCATGAAATCGGCGACGGACGGCTCGTCCGCGAGATATTCATGGCCTTGCGCAAGGTGCGCGTCGCATAGTGTGAAGAAGCTCAGCAGCCGCTTCCTGAAATGTTCGGTGATGGCTTCGTTCTTCTCGGGAACGACCATCTCCAGGCGGAAGATGGTCCCGCTGGCTGCCGCCACGTCCGTGGCAGCCTGCATGAACCAGCACAGTGCGGCGGCACGCTGCAGCGGATCCTTGGGCATGAATTTGCCCGACTTCTCCGCAGCGTAGAGGATGATGGCCCCGGATTGGGCGAGCGTGAACGGTTTTCCTCCGACCGCGTCTTGATCGACCATCACCGGAATCTGTCCGGCCGGGTTGAGCGCCAGGAACTGCGGCGTGCGCTGCTCACCCTTGGCCAGGTCGACCTTGTGTACACGATACTCGAGTCCACACTCCGCCAGTGCCACCGCCGCGCGCAAACCGTTGGCGGTCGGCGCCAGGTACAAATCGATCATGGGTTCTCCTCGCTGTTGACGACGGCATTATAGCGCTCACACCTGTGCGCACGATCCGATCGCCAGTGGGCGTAGTATGGGCGTCGCGAAGGCGCTTCATGTTGGGGCATGACGCCCGACGGTGGTGCCGGGCGCATACAGGCGTGCGTTGCTGTCGCATGTAAGTGGTGGAAATTTCGTGGAATCGCCTGTGCTCGCCGACTGGTCTGCTTATTGCCATGGGGACGCAGGCCGTCGGAGCGGCGTGCGCATCATCGAAGCACCTTCGCATGGGGCGGACCGGATCGAAAAACACTCAATATCATAGGAGACCTCAGTGATGACTTCGCAATTGAAGAGACTTGCCATCAGCGTCATGGCCGCCGGTGCGATGACCATGGCGCACGGCGCGATCGCCGCAGATCCGATCAAGATCGGCGTCCCTGTCGGCTTGAGCGGTGCCAACAGCGTGGTGGCCCCTTCGGTGGTGCAGTCGGCGGAGCTGGCAGTGGAAGAGATCAATGCCGCCGGCGGCATTCTCGGCCGGCAGGTGGTGCTGGAAGTGGCCGACGACGGCAGCGGCGCGGCCGGTGCGCAGAAAGCCTTCGATTCGCTCATCTTCCAGAAGAAGGTCGATGCGCTGATCTCGATGGAAACCAGCGCGGCGCGCAATGCCGGACTGCCCATCGTCTCGCGCGGCCGGGTGCCGTTCATCTATACCTCGCTGTACGAGGGGCGCTCCTGCAACCGCTATCTGTACTGCAATGCGCCGGTCCCGGAGCAGATGGTCGCTCCGATCGTGGATCACTTCATGGCCAAGAACAGCGCCAAGACCTTCTTCCTGGTCGGCAGCGACTACGCCTTCGGCCGCGGCATGCTCGCCTTCACCCGTCAGTACATCGAGAAGAAGGGTGGCAAGGTGGTCGGCGACGAGTACGCGCCGATGGACGCCACGGACTGGACGCCGATCATCAGCAAGATACGCGCGGCCAACCCCGACGCCATCGTCATGTCCACTGCCGGCGGTGCGCCGAACGTGACCTTGACCAAGCAGTACAAGGCCTCCGGCATGAAAGCGCTGATCGGCAACCTGAGCGTGGACGAGGGCACGGCCAAGAGCATGGGCAAGGATGCGGAAGGCATCTTCATTACCGCGTCCTATCTGACCACGCTGGATTCATCCAAGGCCAAGCAGTTCATGGCGGCCATGCAGAAGAAGTTCGGCACCAACCTGAAGACGCCGAACGACCTGTCGGTTCCGCAGTACGACGCGATCTATCTGTACAAGCTGGCGGTGGAGAAGGCCGGCAGCACCAAGGCAGACGACGTCGTCAAGGCGTTGTCCACGGTGTCCTACGACGGGCCGCGCGGCGTGATCCAGATGAACAAGCAGCGCCATGCGCCGCTCAACATGTATCTGGGTCAGGTCCAGGCCGACGGCAGCGTCAAGGTGATGGAGACCTTCACGAATGTCGATCCGGGCGAACAGTGCCCGAATCTGAAGTAGGTCCCGTCCGGGTTGCAAGCGGCGG
>JAHCKU010000013.1 GCA_026125625.1 Burkholderiales bacterium
GGTCAACGCGGCGCACCCGGACCTGGCGGCACAGATGGTGTCGGGCTGGAACTTCTATAACAACAATAGCGATACCAGCGACGTATACGGACACGGAACCAAGGTGGCGGGTGCCGCCGCTGCGGCGGGCAACAACGCCATCGGGGTGGTTGGAGTGAGCTGGCGTTCGAAGATCATGCCCATCCGCGTGACAGATACTGCCGGCTATGGCTACAGCAGCGCGATAGCCAATGGCATCGTCTGGGCCGCCGATCGCGGTGCGCGAGTGGTCAATCTGAGCTTTCGCAACGTCGCCGGTGATTCGATGGTCATCGATGCCGCCAACTATATGCGCAGCAAAGGCGGCGTGGTGGTAGCGGCGGGCGGCAACACCGGCGGCGAGCTGGTGCTGCCGGCGAGCAGCTCGATCACGGCGGTGTCCGCAACCAATAGCGCGGATTCGCGCACGAGCTGGTCGAGCTGGGGCAACTACATCGATGTTGCGGCTCCAGGGGAGGGAATCTGGACCACGACCAGTTCGGGGGGGTACGGTGGATCGTCCGGCACGTCGTTCTCCAGTCCGGTGACCGCGGGAGTGTATGCGCTGATGATGACGGCCAATCCTGCGCTGTCACCGGCGGAGCTCGACGACATCCTGTTCACCACCACGGTGGATATCAACGCGCCGGGCTGGGATGTCTACACCGGTCATGGCCGGGTGAATGCCGCCGCTGCCGTGCAGAAGGCATTGAGCACCGGTTCGGCCGATCAGCAAGCGCCTACGGCATCCATCACATCACCTACCGGCGGCACGCTGAGCGGTACCGTGGCCGTGCAGGTCAGCGCAGCGGACAACATCGGGGTCACCCGCGTCGATCTGCTGGTGGATGGCAAAGTCGTCCTGAGTGATGTCTCCGCACCGTACGCATTCAGTTGGAACAGTACGACGGTGGCCAACGGATCGCGTACGTTGCAGGCCAAGGCCTACGATGCGGCCGGCAATGTCGGCACTTCGGCCGCCCGGACGGTCACTGTCTCCAACGACAAGACCGCACCGACGGTGTCGATCAGCAGCCCTGCCGCAGGCAGCACGCTGAGCGGGACAGTGAGTGTGAGCATGAATGCGAGCGACAACAAGGGTGTCACGCGTGTGGATCTGCTGGTCGATGGCAAGGTGGTTGCGAGCGATACCACTTCGCCCTATACGATCAGCTGGAACACGACGACAGTGGCCAACGGATCGCGTACGTTACAGGCCAAGGCGTACGACGCCGCAGGCAACGTCGGCAGTTCGGCCTCCCGCAGTGTCACGGTCTCCAACGACAAGACCGCACCGACGGTGTCGATCACCAGTCCCGCTGCAGGCAGCACGCTGAGCGGGACGGTGAGCGTGAGCATGAATGCGAGCGACAACAAGGCGGTCACGCGCGTGGATCTGCTGGTCGACGGCAAGGTAGTCGGCAGTGACACTACCTCCCCCTACGCCATCAGCTGGAACACCGCCGCCGTGGCCAACGGATCGCATACCTTGCAGGCCAAGGCCTACGACGCCGCAGGCAACGTAGGCAGCTCGAGCAGCATGAGCGTGAAGGTGGCTGCAGCCGCGACGGGGGGAGATACGACGGCGCCTTCGGTGGCGATAGTCAGTCCGACAAACGGGAGCACCGTTGCGGGTGTCGTGCGAATCAGCCTGACCGCGAGTGATAACGTCGGCGTGGCCAGGCTCACGCTGTTCATAGATGGGGTGCGCATTGCTTCCATGAACAACTATGGTGCCCTGATGTACGACTGGCGCGTACCTGCGGGGAACGGCACGCTGACTTCGACCGTGATGGCGCAGGCCGAGGACAAAGCGGGGAACGTGGCCACGCGGTCGGTTTCCGTCAAACGGTAGGGCGTAGGGTCCTGCCCCCTCCTTCTCGGAGGGGGTGTCGGAATTCCTTACGGCGGAACGGCCCGATGCCTCGGAAATCGCTTGAGATGAGGCAAAAAGTATTGTTCAATAGTGACGTCACGAAGCGACAGAGGATAAATAAGCAGGTGGGCCATGCCTTATGTCGGAATCCTTGACGCCCCTCGGATATAACCTCGAGGGAAATCTATTAAAGGCCTGTAAATATAAATTGGAACAATAGGTTAGTGAGAATTTCGAGGTCATGGCATCGTTCTCGCTCAATAGTGGGCAATGTGACGCTGAACGGCAGCAAAGCCGCTTCGTTACGAGACTGGTTTCAGGAGAAGAATGATGACTAAAGTTACAGGGGTAGCAGCTGCGCTGGCAGTAGCGTTGAGCGCGGGTGTGGCCAGCGCCGAAGAAGCGATTACACCCGAAGATATCTACGATATCTATCAGGCCGCTCAGGCACCGCAATCCCTTTCTTGCACGGGCTTGTTCGAAGACTGCTTCCTGTTCGGGGACATGCAGAACGCCATCAAGGCGATCAGCTATGGTTCGGCCCCGCTCGACTCGACGGCAACCTGGCTGTACCAGCTCAGTTCCGGCGCCGAGGACGATTACGTAGCCGCATGGATCACCAGCGATGCGCCCAATGCGGATCTGCTGGTTCTGCACTACATCGTCCAGAGTGGCGAGGGTGGGTCCGGCAAGATCGTCGCCGATCCGGTTGCTGTGTATCCCTATTGGGCCGTGAACTCGGGCTATAGCAAGCTTCCGTTCAGCGAAGTGGGGCTGGCAGCAACTCAGATCCCCGAGCCGGGCGTCCTGGGCCTGCTGGGCCTGGCATTCGCCGGCATTGGGCTGGCTGCTCGCCGCCGCCGCAGCTGATCTCAGCTGGATAGGAACTAAAACCGGCCCCTCGGGCCGGTTTTTTTATTGTGTCGAATCGCAAGAATCTCCCAAAACGAGAGATTTTTCCTGCTGAGCGGCGTGAGGCGGCGCTGAACGCGTATCGTGATGCGTGTTGCCTCAGGCGTTGACCGACCGACGCCGGTTAGTTGGCGGTGCCGATGAGATCGATCAGCGGCTGGACCGGGATCGCGTAAGTGATGCCGCTCGGCTGGCTCAGCACCGACTCGCGCGACTGCTTGACCAGAACCATGTTGAGCACGCCAACGACCTTTCCAGTTTTCGGATCGTACAGCGGGCTTCCACTATTGCCGGGATAGGCCGTCGCATCCAGTTGCATGATCGGATAGCGCTTTCCGGACAGGCGCTTGATCGCTTTGGCGTCCAGCTGTTTGGCGTTGAGACCCGGGACGGCGATCGGACTGATCGCCGAAACCATTGCCCGATGGGTGGCCGGGAACAAGCCCAATACGGTGCCGATCGGGTAGCCGGTGAAGAGCAGGCTGGCGCCGTCACGGACTGCGGCCGAATCTCCCAATTCCAGGGGGGCGAGCTTTGCGCCCTCCACCCGCACGAGCGCGAGATCATGCTCGGCGTCGATCGCAACC
The DNA here is from genome assembly GCA_026125625.1 of Burkholderiales bacterium. Taxonomy (GTDB): domain Bacteria; phylum Pseudomonadota; class Gammaproteobacteria; order Burkholderiales; family SHXO01; genus SHXO01. The sequence continues at coordinate 3,394 of JAHCKU010000013.1, forward strand.
ACGCGTCCACCACGCACTTCCGCCGCACCGCCGTCTGTTCCCGGCAAGGCGATCGCGAGCACTTCCTGGCGCTGGCTGTCGACCATTCCAGGCAGTACATGGGCATTGGTCGCGACCAGAGTGCCATCGCCGACCGCAAAGCCAGTACCCCGGAAAGCGAACGCGGGGCTGCGCGTTTTCAGGAAAGTGCCGACGGCGATCACCGACGGCTTGACGCGGTCGATGGCTGCTGCCGACTCGGCGAGGGCGGGCTTGTTGAAGATGGCCAAATGTCCGGCTGCGAGGCCCAATGCGCAGCCCAGGATGCGCCGCCTGGTGATCCTGAAATCGCGGTTTCCGTGTTCAATCATCGTCGTCACTCGAGATCGGCGCGCTATCGAGCCTGGCCGGACGCCAGCTCTGTGCCGGCATACTCACCCACGTACCAGCCGAGCGCTTCGCGCAGACCTCGACGCAGATCATGCGTCGGGGCATAGGCGAGTAAGGTTTGCGCCTTGGAAATATCGGCCTGGGAATGACGTACGTCGCCGGCGCGGAAATCCTTGTACAGCGGCTTCGCACCGGCGATGCCGGGGAATTCCGGCGCGAGCAGATCGCGCAGGGTTTCGAACAGCTGATTGAGCGTGGTGCGGCCGCCAACGGCGACGTTGTAGATCTGATTGATCGCGTCCAGCCGATCGGTGGTGGCGGCGAGCACGTTCACCTGGACGACATTGCCCACGTAGCAAAAATCGCGGGACGTCTCGCCATCACCGTAGATCTCGACGTCGTGCTGCGTCAGAAGCGCCTGCACCCAGCGGGGAATCACGGCCGCGTACGGCCCGTTCGGATCCTGGCGGGCACCGAAGACGTTGAAGTAGCGCAGGCCGATGGTCTCGATGCCGTAGCAGCGGGCGAAGACGTCGGCATACAGCTCGTTCACATACTTGGTGACTGCATAGGGGGAGAGTGGTCGGCCGATTTCATCCTCGACTTTCGGCAGGCCCGGATGATCACCGTAGGTGGAGCTGGACGCTGCGTAGACGAAGCGCTTGACCTTCGCATCGCGACTTGCAACGAGCATGTTCAGAAAGCCGGAGACATTGGCTTCGTTGGCTTCGATGGGGTCGGCGATCGAGCGCGGCACCGAGCCGAGGGCGGCGTGATGAAGCACGAAGTCCACGCCCATGCAAGCGCTCCTGCAGGTGTGGAGATCGCGGATATCGCCCTCCATGAATCTGTGACGCTGCCATGCATCGCTTCCCACGGCAGACTTCACCTGATCGAGGTTCCTGCGATGGCCGGTGCTCAGATTGTCCAGGGTGACCACGTGCTGGCCGAATTGCAGAAGCGTCTCGGCCAGATGGGATCCGATGAAGCCCGCCCCCCCGGTGACCAGCCAGCGATATCGGGTCGACAGCAGTGTGCTAAGCAGTTCGTTTGCATTCATGTGGCTCGTTCCTATAGCCGCCAGACGGTGATGCCGTGTGGCGCGTAGGCGGGTGCGCTCACTTGTCCCTTGACGTCGATCAGCACTGCGTTGGGTCTCAGCTTCTCGAGGTAGTCGGTGATCGGCCGCTGCCCGAACTCGCCGTGCGCCACGGCATACACGATCGCCGCCGAGGCAGGCAGTTCGTCCCACTTCACCAGGGGAATGCCGTACTCGTGCTGCGCTTCCGTGCTGGCTGCCACCGGGTCATGCACGTGCACGCGAATGCCGTAGGACTGCAATTCGCGGATGACGTCGACCACCTTCGTGTTGCGGATGTCCGGACAATTCTCCTTGAACGTAAGGCCGAGAACGATGACATCGTCGCCACCGACGGGAAAGCCGGCCTGGATCATGCGCTTGACGGTCTGCTCGGCGATGTACTTGCCCATGCCGTCGTTGATGCGTCTGCCGGCGAGGATGACCTGGGGATGATAACCGAGCTTTTCTGCCTTGTAGGTGAGGTGCAGATCGACGCCGATGCAATGGCCGCCTACCAGGCCCGGACGGAAGGGCAGGAAGTTCCACTTGGTCCCGGCTGCCCGCAGCACTCTGAGGTAACATGCTGATCGGCAAAGATGGCGGCCAGTTTGTTCATCAGCGTGATAAACTTGCGTTCGGTGCTGGCAGGGCCTCGATGACCTTGGCTGCCGCCGGCTTCACCATGATGCTGCTGGTTATTCAGCACGCCCGCTGCGGTCACGATGCCGAACACACCGTATATAACACGCTCCAACGCTCGGCGTGTCGCCCGAAACCACCTTCACGATCCTGGTGAGCGTCCTTCTGTCACCGGATTGATGCGCCGGAGAATAGCCGACGAAGAAGTCCTTCTTCCACTTCATGCCGGAGAGACGCTCCAGGATGGGAATGCAGACTTCCTCGGTCGCGCCGGGATACACGGTCGACTCGAACACGATCGTAGCGCCGCGCTTGATGTTGCGCCCCACGGACTCGCTCGCGCCCACCAATGGCGAGAAGTCGGGCTTGTGGGCGTCATCCACGGGCGTGGGAACGGCAACGATGATGAAGTCCGCTTCCTTCAGGCGAGCTGCATCCGTGGTAACCACCAGATGCTTTGCCGCACGCAACTCCTCTCCACTGACCTCTCCCGTAGGATCGACGAACTCGCGGTAAGCGCGGATCTTCTGTTCGGACAGGTCGAATCCGATGGTGGGGACCTTCTTCCCAAACTCGACGGCGAGCGGAAGACCGACGTAACCCAGTCCGACAACGGCAATCGTTTGCATGATTGGATGATGTAGAATTGCACCAGTGCGCTACAGCTTCAGCCTCGCAACTGGAGAGCCTTCGGGCAATTTGACGAGATCGGCCAGATGGGCACGCGCCTCCTTGGTTTCGCCCGCCCGCAGCAGCGCCTCGGCAAGATGCAGCTGATCGGCGGAGAATTGGGTGCGAAACCATGTGCTCTGGCGCAAAGCAGTTCGACGGCTTTCCCGCGTCGTCTCCCGCAGGTGAATCCATCCGAATCGTATCCAGTATCGCTGCTGAGTTCGGCGACCATGCTTTCTGCCGTACCGCAGCGCCGACGGATCCTTCATTTGCGCCAGCGCCCAGGCCAGGTTGCTGTTCATGATGGCTGGGTCGTTGGGCGCGACTTTCAGTGCCTCACGACCCCAGTGCACCGACTGCTCCCATTGCGCGCGTTCGCTGAAACGGCTGGCGATGTAGCGTTCTGCAATTCTGCACTCTTCGGATTTCGGTGTTGCATCCAACGCGGGCAAGTGCCTCCGCTTCCTTGGTGCGCTGCTGATGATCGAGCAGGCTGTACAGGCGCGCCACGAGGGTGACATCGGAAACCTTGGTCATCCCCGCTCGCAATGCCGACTCGACTTCCTTCAGGCGCTTTTCCTTGGCATAGACGTCGGCTTCCGCGACGTAGCCCACCACCTCCTTCGATACTGCCTTCTGGATATCGCGTGCCGTTGCACCGCGACATCTACGTTGCCCGCCCGGGAATCCATGGCAACCAGTGCAAGCCATATCGGCCGCGAGTCGGGTTCGATATTCAACGCTTTCTGCAAGGCTGCACGTGCATTGCGCCAATCCTTGGTGGCGGCGTACGCCTCGGATTGCAGAACCAGCGGCCGTGCGGCACTGGGCTGCAGTGACACCAGTTTCCCGAAGCTGCCCAGGGCCTGATTCGCATCTCCGGCGGCCAGCTGTGCGCGGCCCAACGCTTCCAGAGCCCCGGTGAACCGGGGCAGCACGCACCGCTTTCTGCGCCGCGGTGAGTGCCTCCTGATACTTGCGTTGTCCGAGCAGGTAGTTGATCTTGGCGAGATTGGTATTCACGGACGTCGGGTTGGCATTCACCGCGCGGTCCAGGGCCTTCTCCACATCTTCGCTTGCGGAGCGCCGGTGCGCCCAGCACCACCACCATCGCCAGCAGGGCCTGCTCCTGGTTGGGATCCTTGTTCAGGATCGCCTGATATCGTCCCAGAGCCGCCTGCGGTTTGCCGTCGCGCAGGTCGAGCTGCGCCAGGCTCGCTGCGGCGGGGAAGAAGGCAGGTTGCAATGCGCAGAGTGCGCGCTCGAAGCTCGCACGCGCCGGCTTCGTCATTGTGGCCTGCAGTACCAGCCCGTTCACGTTATGGGGCTACGGGATTGTCGGGGTTGTTTCTTGAGCAGACCCTCGATGACGTCCTTCGCTTTCTCCGGCTCGCGCCGGTTCATGTGCAGGGCGACGAGCGACAGATCGGCCTGAATCGCGGCATTGGTGTCGGCTGCGGATTCGAGGCCGCACGCCCTGATCGATATCGCCTGAGCCGATGTATGCCTGCCCAAGGCGCGTTCCGCGAGCGACGTTCTTGGGATCGGCGGCGACAGCCTTGCTGTAGAGCTTGGTTGCCTCCTCGTAGTTTCCCTCTCCCATCGCCACCTCCCCGGCCAGCGAGAGCAGCCCGGGGTCATCGGGGCGTGCCTTCAGCAGCGGCTGCAGCAATTCCTTGGCACGTTGCGGCTTGCCGGACTGCAGAAGTGTCGCCACGAGCAGGCGTTGTGCATAACTGTTGGGCGCCGCTTTGGCAGCCCGTGAGAGATAGTCCTCGGCTTGCGTGAGATTGCGCGTCTGCAAGGCGATCGTCCCCGCGAGCAGCAACAGGGGAGGATAGTCCGGCGCATGCTTCAACGCGTTCTGCGTCGCTTCGCGAGCGCCCGAAATGTTTCCTTCGCTGTAGAGCACCAGCGCATCCATGTACAACGGGGCAACGCTGTTACGGGCCGATTTCTTGAAAGCATCCGTTCTCTGGCGGGCCGCCTTGACGTCGCCTGCTCTCAGCAGAGCCGGGATCAAGGCCATGTTGGCGGCGATGCCGTGCGGCCGTGCGTCGACCGCCTGCGCAAGGGCAGCGATGGCTTCCGCCGGCTTGCCTTCCGCCTGGAGCAACTGGGCCTTGAACAGCAGGGCATCGACCGACTCCGGCGACTGCGACAGCACCTCGTCGGTGAGCTTGGTGGAGGCCGGTAAATCCCTGTCTGCAACGGCGGCCAGGCGTGCCATGCCGAGTTTCGCCTCGGCGTTTCCGGCGTCCAGCGCGAGCGCATCCGAGAACGTCTGCCTGCTTTCGGACAGCTGCCCTCTGCCGAGCATGATGGTGCCGGCCAACGCTTTAAGCTCCGCTTGCGCCGCAGGCTGCGTCACGCTCGCCTGGGTGGCCGTAGCCAGGGCCTTGTCCATGTCACCCACCGCGAGCAGCGCGCGCACGAGAGCGGGCTGCACCAGGTCTGCGCTGTAGCCGCTGTCTGCCGCCTTTCGCAGCTCTATCTCGGCGTCGCGGGCTTCACCAGTCTCGATCAATGCCGAAGCGAGCAGATAGCGCGCCTCGCCGTTCTCGGGCGCTGCCTGGATTGCATTCTTGAGCTCGATGACCGCAGCCTTGTAGTCTTTCTGTTGCAGGTAGCCACGGCCCGATTCGAGAAACTTTGCGGGATCGTCCTGATTGCAGCCGGTAAGCGATGCGACGAGCGCAAAGCCGAGTACGGTAAGAGAAGTGCGCAGGGTAGGCATGAGGGTCACGATGTCTATTCGTTGACGGGCAGCTTCTGGGCCGCCGTGTCTGTTCGCAGGTTGTACTTATCCAGCAAATCGTAGAGCGTCGGCCGGCTGACGCCCAGCAGCTCGGCGGCGCGGGTGACGTTGCCGTTCACTCGCCCCAGCACGCGGATGATGGCATCTTTCTCCGCCTGATCGCGTACCCGTCTGAGGTTGAAGGACTCGGCATCGGGGGTCGCACTTTCCAGCCCGAAATCCTCGGGGTGAAGTGCGGAGCCTTCCGCCATGATCACGGCCCGCTTGGTACAGTTCTCGAGTTCCCGTACGTTGCCCGGCCACGAGTGCGCTTCGATCGCGTTCACGGCGTCGGGAAGCAGGGATAGAGAGCTGCGCTTCTGCTCCTCGGTAAAGCGCCGTACGAATGCGTGAGCGAGCAGGCTCGCGTCTCCCTTGCGTTCGCGAAGCGGCGGGATATCAAGCACGATTTCGGCCAGGCGGAAGTAAAGATCCTCGCGGAAGCGTCCCTGTCCGATCAGATTCTTGAGATGCTGATGCGTGGCGCACACGATGCGCACGTCGACCGGAATCTCTTCCCTTCCACCGACCCGCTCGATGACCCGCTGCTGGAGAAAGCGCAGCATCTTGGCCTGAAGCGCGAGGGGCAGGTCCCCGATTTCATCGAGGAACAGCGTGCCTTTGTGGGCGGTTTCGATCTTCCCGGGCGTTTGCTTGACGGCGCCGGTGAACGCGCCTTTCTCGTAGCCGAACAACTCGCTCTCGAGCAGATTCTCGGGAATGGCGGCACAGTTGATGGCAACGAAACGCTGCGCACGCCGGCTGGACAATTCGTGCAGCCCGCGCGCAAACAGCTCCTTGCCTGTTCCCGACTCGCCCAGAAGCAGGACGGTGGCATTGGCATTGGCCACTTTCTCCACTGTCCGGCACAGCTTCTGCATCTGCGGATCCCGCGTCAGCAGGCCGGGTATGGTTACGGTCTGATGCGAGTCCTGCAGGCGTCGGTTCTCCGCCTGCAGTTCCCACAGGCGGAATGCACGCTCCACCACCAGGGACAGCAGTTCCGGCTGGAACGGCTTCTCGCAGAAGTCGTAGGCCCCCAGGGCAATCGCCTTCAATGCGTTCGATCGATCATGCTGACCTGACACCACGATGACCTTGGTGTCGGGCGCCGCTTCGAGGATCTCCGACAGCAGCAGCATCCCCTCGGTGGGATCGTCCGGATGCGGCGGCAGGCCCAGGTCGATGGTGGCAACGGCCGGTTCATGCCGGCGCAATTGGGCCATGGCCGAGGCCCGGTCTTCGGCAAGTACTACATCCAGTTGATCGAATGACCAGCGCATCTGCTTTTGCAATGCAGGGTCATCTTCGACAATCAACAGCGGACGGCGTTTGTCCGTCATGCGGCCACCTGTTGCGAGAGGGGATCGGTATCTTTGCTGAACCCTGGCAGGTAAATGGTGAAGCGGCTGCCCTTGCCCAACGTGCTGTCGACGGCGATTCGGCCGCCGAGTTCCGAGACATACTGGTAGCTTTCGAAGGCCCCGATCCCCATCCCGGAGGCCTTGGTGGTGCGGAACGGCTTGAACAGCTGGTCGCGGATGAATTCGCCGCTCATTCCTTTTCCGTGGTCGTTGACCTCGATCATCACCCGCCCGTCTTCGGACAAGCGTGCGCTGATTTCGATCGGCGTTTCCGGCTCGCTCGCATCCACTGCATTCTGTACGAGATGACCAATCACCCGTTCGAGCCGATCCTCATGACCGAGCGCGCGCATCCCGGGTTCGATCTCCACCCGCAGCGCACGCCCCTGCTTGATATAGACCAGCCGCACGCGCTCGATCAGTGGGGCAAGCTCGACTGCATGCGGGTTCTCCACCGGTGTTTCACCGGAGCGCAATTGCAGCAGCAGTCGATTCATGCGATCGACGACATGCTGGACCGTCTCGAGCATGTCGCGCTGAAACTCCGGATCTTCGCTCCGTGGCGCTTCGGCATTGCGCAGCAGCAGAGACAGCTGTGCGATCAGGTTCTTGAGATCATGCACGACGAACGCCGACATACGGTTGAAGGCATCGAACTGCTTGGCCTCGACCAGTGCTTCGATGGCGCGCACGTGGCCCAGATACGATGCGGCCTGGCTCGCAGCGGTCTTCAGCAGATCCAGGACTTCCCAATTCACCTCGACCGGAACTCGCGGTTTGAGCAGGACGATGAATCCGACGAGCCGGGTATCCGATGACATCGGCACCACCAGCCAGGCCCCGGGGATCGAGGTCAGCCATGACGGAAGCTCGCTCAGCTGCTCCTCTCCCGCACGTGCGCTGGGCACGGTGGCGTCCACGATCCATCCGGTGCGCTCGAGGAAGCCAATGAATCGGGAGCTGCTCTCCTCCTCGGCGCCCGGCAGCGGCATGTTCCAGCTGCCGGCTGCGCGGTAGCGTTTGTCATCATCCTGCAGCCATACCGCTCCGGAAGGACTCTCCACCAGATTCCCCAGCGCATGCACGGTGCGCTCATAGACATTCGACGACGGATCGTTCTCCGACAATTTGGCGGTGAAACGAAGCCACTCCTCGCGATAGTCATATCGATACGAGAAGAAGTTCTTATTGATGTAGACCTTGATCCGCGCGCGGAAGGTGCCGGAAGCGAACAGAACGACCAGAAGGATGAGGGCTGCGAGCAGGAACAGGGTCTGCATCGCCTTGCCCCATTCGCCGCCGAACAACTGCACGTAATAGCCTGCTGCAGCTACTGCGAGCAGATAGATGCCGGACATGAGCAGGGCAGTGGAGCGGAACACCACCGCTCTCGAGATCGCAACGTCGATTGCCCACGCACGATTGCGGGCCGAAGCGACCAGGATCAGCGGAAGCGGCATCGCGTGGGCGATGCCACGCGAAGTCCAGAAGCTCGGGTCCATGCCTTTCATCAATGCTGCATCGGCAAACAGAAACAGGTCGAAACCGAAAATCGCTCCGATGCCGATGCACAACGGCTTGACGCTCCAGCGCCGGTCCGGCGGCGTGGCGCGAAACAGGTGCTCGCACAGCACCAGACCGGCTATGGAGGCAACGATCCACAGCCCGAAGGCAGAGACCATGCCCGATCGCGTCCAGAACATGGTCGCAACCGCTGCCAGGATCAGAACCAGCGCACCGGCCGCGATCAGGCCGAAGCGCATGGGAAAGCTGTACTTGCCCGCGGTGACGGGGACGAGCGTGGCCAGGAATGCCATCCACAGCGCCCAGCGGGCAGCATCGGCAGCCTGGTAGAACAGCCAGGTCAGGTTGGTGCTCCAGTAGGCATGGGCGACTCCGCCCAGCGCCCAGAGCGCAGTCGCCAGGCAGGCCACCACCAGCAGCCTGCCGCGCCACGATTTTCCCGCTCGAAGCCCGAGTTGCAGCGCGATGACTGCATACGCCAGGGATCCTAAACCATAGGTGGCGCTGGATAGATAGTCGGGTACGGACATCGGGCGGGTCTGGGATCGAGCCTCGTAGCGACGCAGAGTGTGCAGGGTAGAGCGACTTGCTCTACTGCGACACTATAGCCGATCAGCTTTAGAGGCAGCAGACGTATCCGGATTGCCCTGATGCGGCCGGTGGCTGCTGAACTCGGCAAAGGCGAAGCACCGCCGAGCCGGCGGCGGTCGGCGGTCAGCGCGCCCCTTCGCCCTTGAGCACCACGCGGATGGTCTTGAGAAGGATCACGATGTCCAGGAACAGCGTGTGATTCTTCACGTAGTAAAGATCGAACTGCAGCTTCTTCACCGCGTCCTCGACCGATGCGCCGTAGCTGTAGCGCACCTGCGCCCAGCCCGTCAGACCGGGTTTTACCGTATGCCGTGCACCGTAGAACGGGATCTTCTCGGAAAGCTGCTCCACGAAGAAAGCGCGCTCCGGCCGGGGGCCGACGAAGCTCATTTCGCCGCGAAGCACATTGAACAGCTGCGGAAGCTCGTCGATGCGGGTGCGCCGCAGAAACTTCCCGACACGCGTTATCCGCGGGTCACCGGTCGTCGCCCAGCGTGGAATGCCGTCCCGCTCGGCATCGGTGCGCATGCTGCGGAACTTGAACACGGTGAATTCCTTGCCGCCCAGACCCACCCTGTCCTGCCTGAAAATCAGCGGCCGTCCGCTCTCGAGCAGGATGGCAATGGCGGCAATCGCCATGACCGGCAGCGTGACCACCAGCAGCACCATTGCCGCCGACAGATCGAAGACACGCTTGACGAAGCGGCGTCCCCAGTCCTGCCGGAATCCATCACCATAGATCATCCAGCTGCTCTTCAGCGAGTCCACCGGCACTTCGCCCGTCACACGTTCGTAGAAGCCGGGTAGATCGAGGATTCGCACGCCGCGCAGCCGGCAGTTCAACAGATGGCTGAGCGGCAGGGATCCGCCGCGCTGCTCGCGGACCGCCACGATGACCTCCTGTGCACGCGTACGGGCGACGGCCTCTTCCAGCGACATGGAGGTGGGGATGATCTGATCCGATGGCACGGCGCGGTTGACCGCGTCCACGGGGTAGAACCCGACCAGTGTTGCCTCGGAGGGGGGAAGCGTGCCGACGGCGCGTGCGACGGCTGCGGCATCGGTGCCGGTGCCGAGGACGAGAATCCTGCGACTGAATACATTGCGCTGCACCCCGGAGAGCAGGAATCCGCGCAACAGCATCAGCGCGGCGAAAGACATCACGGTCGCCTGCGGGATCGATTCCCGATACAGCTCACCTTCAGGCAGCAGACCGAACAGCGCGTGGCAGATGACCGCTCCCAGGCTGGTGCTGATCAGCAGGCGCAGTCCCAAAGGCCCCAGTCGATCCATGGTGCCGGCGCGCAGCAGCCCAACGAGGCCGAAAGCAGCCAGCTGGGACACCGCGAACACCACGCCCCCACTGCCGAAGACCTTGGGGTTCGCCCCGTCGATCACCGGGACATGGCTGGACATCACGTAGCCGAAAATTACGAAAAGCGCGGCGCCGCCCAATGCCACCTCGAGCAATGCCACCAATGACAGTCGTTGATTGAATATCAGTACCATGCAACGCCCCTCCCTCGAGCGCGATACTGCGCCGGTGCGCAGTCATCCGGCACGAGGACGCCGGTGATTCTTTAAGACTTCACGCCGCCTTGCAGCGCAAGAGCCAGGTCGCTTCGAACTGCAGATCGGCATGACCGCTGATGTGATCCGGGTCGCCGATTGAAGACGCCCCCGGATGCTAGGTCATCGCCTGCAAGGCAGTCATTCTTTGTCAATCATTCATTAAATGCCTATGATTATTTGAATGAATTTCCGTCGTCTATGGGGATGGATACTGGCAAACTCTTGTTTCCTTTGCATGACGTCTTGCGCGAGTCTCGTTGAGCGCAGGAATCATGCCGTATCCGGCGAACTCTACATGTGCGGCGCAGCATTATAGCGGCTACGGATCTCGCCGGCAGCGAGTGCTTACCATAGACGGATCGGACGACAGCGCCTGTGTTGCCAATGTTCTACTTCAAGAAGTTGATGACAGCCGTCATCCTGCCGCCGACCGGTCCACTTCTGCTGGTCGGTCTGGGGCTTTTGCTTGCGATGCAATACAGATGGCGCCGGCGCGGTTTCCTTCTTGCTGCCGCCGGCAGCCTGGGGCTCCTGGCACTGTCGACCCCGCTGGTGGCCTTTCATCTCACACGGATCGTGAGCGATACGCAAGTGCTCGATCCCACCCAGTTGCGGTCTGCGCAGGCGATCGTAATCCCCTCTTGCGGCGTGCGGCGGAATGCCATCGAGTACGGAACCGACGTGCCCAGCGGAATGAGCATGGATCGCATCCGCTACGGTGCCAGCCTCGCCCGCCGCAGCGCGCTGCCGGTACTGATCACCGGCGGGCGCGTCTATGGCGCCGGGAGGGCCGAGGCGGACGTGATGCGCGAAGTGCTCGAGCGCGACTTCCGGATTCCCGTGCGCTGGGTCGAGGAGGCTTCCCGCAACACGTACGAAAACGCGGTGTTTTCGGCGAGCGTGCTGAAGGAGGCGGGCATATCGCGCGTGGTGGTGGTGACGCATGCGGTCGATGCGCGCCGGGTGCGCCGGGAATTCGAGGCGACCGGACTGCAGGTGACCGTGGCGCCAACCATGATTCCCGGCGGCGGCAAAGCCGACCACTGGGTCCAGCACATGCCATCCGCAAGCGCGCTGCAGGGAAGCACTCTGGCCCTCTACGAGATCCTGGGCAACCTGGCAACGACGCTCGGCTTGGGCGGCGGCTGATCCGACAGTTTTTGCCGGACCAGCACCGGCGCGCCCGTGCTCAGTCGTGAGTCGGAGGAGGAACGAGGGGCAGAGGCGCAAGCTCATCGAGCTTGCGCGCGCCCGGCGGATTCGCGAGCAGGATGGCGAATTGGCGCGTGAGCACGTAGCCGAGCCAGCCGGCGATGGCCGCGATCAGCACATTGGCTGGATCGGGCTGTGTCCCCGGGAGGAGAAGCTTTCCGGCCTCCATCAGCGCAGCCAGTCCCATGGCCACCAGCAACGCGCGCCGTCCGCTCGCACGCGGCCAGCCGCTGCCATAGCGCCATGCCCATAACAGTATGCCCACCGGCGCGTACAGCATGGCGGTCAGGATCAGGCTGCGCAAGGCATTCGCCTCGGTCATGTAGTTGTGGTAGTAGAACGGTAGCCAGCTCAGCTTCTCCAGCCCATCGCTGAACCCGAAAGCGGTCAGCTCGGCGTCATGCAGATCCTGCAACGCCAGCGCGCCCCCGAGGTAGATGAGGGCGGCGCCGAGCACGAGCGGACGAATGAATGGGCGTATGCGTTGCAGCCGGGCGGAGGTCAACGAGCGCACGATGACCGTTCCGGCTACCACACCCAGGGTGCGTGTGAGGATCGAGATGCCGTTACCGCTCGCCGATGCCAGCAGCACTTGCATCAACTCGATCATGACTCCAAGCGCGAGCCCGACCAGCAGGGCAACGCGCGTCAATCGCCAGCCTGGTATGAGCACGGACAGGAGAATGCCGATGGGAATCGTCGACAGCAGCTCGGCGCCGAACCCGGAGAGGCAGCTGACGGCGCTGCTGCATGTGGATGCCGGCAGCCACAGACCGTCACTCCCGCTGGCAAGCTTGGCCTGCAACTCGTGCGGGGACAGCACGAAGTCGAAGGGCATCAGACTGGCAATGATATAGGCCGCCACGTAGAGAAGAAACAGTGCCCGCGCCCGGGATGGAGCGTAAACGTGCAGCTGCATGTGCAGAGACGTCAGCTTGCGTCCCGCTCCGTGCCACAGCACGATACCGATGCCGATGCCGATGAATTCGGCGACCAGGTCGTTGAGCGAAACGGTACGCGGCGGAAACCATATCTGGGCGAACTCGACGGCAATCGCCATCGCCCCCGCCAGCAGGACTGCAAGCGCAGTTCCTTTGGTTTTTCCCCTGGCGCGCTCGGCCCACGCCGTGACCGGGAAGGCGAGCGCTGCATAAATCAGGAGATTCGCCACCCAGCCGGTGCCTGCGAGCAGGTCCACGGACTGTACGGGAGCACTGCGGAAGTGAGCGAGCGCGCTCTCCAGCGAACGCGGCACGTAATGGAAGGGCAGCAGGCTGCCATAGGCAATGAACAGCGCCAGTCCGAGCGCCAGTCGACCCCAGTTGGGGCGTTCGTCCTGTGTTCCGTTCATCGTGTGCATCGCCGCGTTGGACTCATGACCGTCTCTCGTCCATCGCTGCCGGATCGAAGGTCAACGGCCGTCCGGACGGGCGGTATTCGAACGCCCCCCAGCTGTGCGGCGTCCGCGGCAGACCGTCGAAATCAGTCCCGGCTCCCGGGAAGTCGACGGGTACGTTCGCCGGACCGGGCTCGCCAGGAGGCGGGCTGTCGAGCGGAGACACGTCCAGCATCGGCGGTTCCGCATAAGGTGCGCGCAGGTGCGTTGCAGCTTCGTCCCAACCCAGCGCCAGATTGCCGGCGTACGGCGCCCCGTGCAGCGGCAATGCCGCGAAGATCAGATTGCCCGTCACCAGCGGATCGTACCCCTGCTCGACACCGGAGATGAAAACACCATCGGTGCGCGCCACGACGGTGTTGTTGAATACCGCGATCTGCCGGGGGCGTGCATTGTGCGGCTGGATGTGGATGGCAGGACCGTTCGGGTTGACGAAGACATTGTTGTATAGCGCGATGGTGCCGTCCCCTTGAAACAGCGCTTCCGTAGGATTGTCGTAGAACACGTTGCCGTAGATCACGTGCACGTCGTCCGCCCCTGGGCCATGCGGCGGAAAGTGGCCGACCAGCAGATTCGGACGTGCCTGGCTGCCGATGGAAGCATGCCGATGTTTCGAGAAGACGTTGTGGCGGATGATGTTCAGACGCGGCTGCGTGGGCATGCCGGGCGCTTCGGGGCGCAGCTTCTGGTGCTTGATCTGAATGTTGTACCCGATCGTATTGCGGATGACGTTGCGCTCGATCACCACACCCACGAAGCCGGTGCTGCCGTTCGAGCGCCCCAGGTACATGCCGGTGCCGGCGCCGTCGATCACGCAGTCCCGGATGGTCCAGTCCCATGCCGGGCTCTGGGCGGCGATGCCCACCAGCGATTGATCTGCGTCGTGCCCGGTGATCTTGAGCCTCGACAGCGTGATGTGGTGTACGAAGCGCGAGCGGCTTTCGGCCTTCACCGCGTCCGCGTTGCGGCCCATTCCCTCCAGCTCGATGGAATCGATGACGATGTGCGCGGCATTCTTCAAGCTGACCGTGTTGGCGCCGTCTCGCGCGAGGAACCGGGCAGGCGGGCCGCTCGGCGGCCCTTGAATGATGATCGGGCGCCCGGCTGTTCCCTGGAGGTCATGGATCGGCAGGCCGCGGGTATAGGTCCCGGGTGCGAGCAGCAGGCGGTCGCCCGGCTCGAGCTTTTGCAGCAGGAGCCGATACTGGTCCGGCGTACCCGCATGGTCCGCGGCGCTCGCCGCGCCGGTGACTCCAACCAAGGCCAGGGCAAGCACGTGCGCAGACCGTTGCAGCACACGCGCGATGAGGCGCCGGTTGGAACGGATCGTGCAAGACGCGGTCTGGATGATCGGCGTGTCCCGGATGGCATGATGGCCTCGCTCCAACCGTCCCAGCATATAATCCCGCCCTTCCTCAAGTCTCTTCGAATGGCTGTGTTTCTTCCAAGCCCCTGAAAATATGCCTGGCCTGTGCGGATCGTTCCTTATATCAGCTAACACGACTTTCAACGAGGAGATAGCGGGGGAAGCCCTGGCGGTTCTCACGCGCGCAGGGGAGTCCTCGAGCTCCGTCCGGTTGCCCGGAGCGTGGTCTGCTTCATCCGGTACAGAGCCGGCAGCGATTCATCGCAGCGACGAGGCGTTCGCGGTCCTGTTTGGCCGGCCATCGCTGGGCGACGACAAGCGTCAACCCGAAGCGGTTGCACGTCACGTTGCGCAGTCCTACCTCGGCGGGGATCGCGCATTTCTTACGCGTCTGCGCGGTGCCTTCTGCCTGGCCGTATACGATGCGCGCCGCCGCCATGGCCTGATCGCCCTCGATCGCATGGGCCGCGCGTCGCTGACCTACGGCGTAGCCGGCGGTCATCTGGCGTTTGCCACCAACGCAATGGCCTTGCGGCCTCTGATCGGGGAGCCGCTCGACATCAATCTCCAGGCCATTGCCGATTACGTCTACTTCCATATGGTTCCTGGTCCCGACACCTTCTTCCGGGGGCTGAAGCGGCTGGAGCCGGGCGAATTCGTCGAACTGCGCGATGGTCAAATCGAGACCGGCCGCTACTGGACGCCAGTGTTCGTGGAGGATGCTCCGACCGAATTCGGGCAGGCCAAGGCGCGCTTCGTCTCGCTGGTCGAGGCATCCGTGCGGCGCGCATGCGCGGATGATGAGGTCGGGTGTTTCCTGAGTGGAGGCACCGACAGCTCGACCGTGGCCGGCATGGTCGGTCGGACCGGCAACGCACCGGCACGCACTTACTCCATCGGCTTCGCTGCTGCCGGCTACGACGAGATGGACTATGCGCGGGTCGCGGTGCGGCACTTCGGTACGCGGCAGGTCGAGTATTACGTAACACCGGAGGACGTCCTCGACGCCATTCCCCTGATTGCACAGACCTACGAGCAGCCGTTCGGGAATTCGTCGGCGGTGCCGGCCTACTATTGCGCCCGTATCGCACGCAGCGAGGGCATCCGCGTCATGCTTGCAGGAGATGGCGGCGACGAGCTGTTCGGCGGCAACCAGCGCTACGCCGATCAATACGTTCTGTCGCTGTACTCCAAAGTCCCTGCTGTCCTGCGCAAGGGCCTGCTCGAGCCGGTATCGGCGCTGCCTGGTGCTTCCAACGTCCTGCCGCTGCGCAAGCTCGGCAGCTATATTGCCCAGGCATCGGTGCCCATGCCCGGACGGCTGCAAGCGTACAACGCCTTCTCTCGCTTCGGTCCGCGCAGTATTTTCACTGCGGATTTTCTGGCGCAGGTCGATTGCGAGCATCCCGCGGAACTGGAGGCGCAGACTTACAACGGCACCAACGCGCGCAGCCTGATCAACCGCATGCTTGCGATGGACTGGAAGCTCACCCTGGCCGACAACGATCTGCGCAAAGTGAGCAGCATGTGCGAAGCGGCCGACGTGGAAGTGCGCTACCCGCTGCTCGATGAAGAGCTGGTGGATTTCTCCATGCAGCTGCCGCCGCGCTACAAGCTCAAGGGGACCCAGCTGCGCTGGTTCTTCAAGCGCGCGCTGGAAGATTTCCTTCCGCCCGAGATCATCGGCAAGAAGAAGCAAGGCTTCGGTCTGCCGTTCGGGCTATGGGCGCGCGATCATGCCGGATTGCGAACCCTGGCCTACGACTCGATGGCCAATCTGAAGTCACGCGGCATCATTGCGGCGCCGTTCATCGATCGCCTGATCGAAGCACATCGCAACGAGCATGCGGCGTACTACGGATCGCAGATCTGGGTGCTGATGA
>JAHCKU010000130.1 GCA_026125625.1 Burkholderiales bacterium
GCGTCCATGCGATGCTGGCGGCATTCTCCGTAGTTCTGCAGGACGTGCCGCCGTACGTGACGGTGCAGGGCTATCCGGCCAAGCCGCACGGCACCAACAGCGAGGGCCTGCGGCGGCGCGGCTTCGCGGCCGACGCGATCCTGCGCATCCGGCGCGCGTACAAGGCGATCTATCGCGAGAACCTGTCGCTCGACGAGGCGCGCGCGAAGATCGTCGCGGCGGCTGCCGACGCGCCCGAGCTGCTGCCGCTCGCGGAGTTCCTCGCGGCGTCGGATCGCGGCCTTGCGCGCTAGTGAGGGGCCAGATCCGCCATGCAGGGCAAATGAAGGGCAATGACGGCCACAAGGCGGGTCTGACCCCGGGTTCGGCCACCGCCTCACCGGGTCTGCCCCCGATTTCGCACACCGTCGGGACTGGTCGGGCCCCCATCACCATCGGCATCGTCGCCGGTGAAGCGTCGGGCGACGCGCTCGCGGCGGCACTGATCGAGGCGACGCGCGCGCGCTTTCCCCACGTGCGCTTCGCCGGCATCGCCGGCCCGCGCATGGAGGCGGCGGGCTGCGAGGCGTGGTATCCGCTGGAGAAGCTCGCGGTGCGCGGCTTCGCCGAGGTGATCGCGCACCTGCCGGAGCTCTTCCGCATCCGCGGCGAGCTCAGGCGGCGGCTGCTCGCCGAGCGCGTCCCGCTGTTCGTCGGCGTCGATGCGCCCGACTTCAATCTCGGGCTGGAGGAGCAGCTCAAGGCGCGCGGCATCCGTACCGTGCAGTACGTCTCACCGCAGGTATGGGCGTGGCGTGCGCATCGCATCCCGCAGATGCGGCGCAGCACGGATCACGTGTTGTGTCTGTTTCCGTTCGAGGCGCCGTTTCTCGAACAGCACGGGGTGGCGGCCAGCTTCGTCGGCCATCCGCTTGCGGATCAGATCCCCGAGATCCCGAACCGCGACCTGGCGCGGGAGCAGTTCCGCTTGACCGGCGTTCCCAACGTCATCGCTCTGTTGCCGGGGAGCCGCCAGAGCGAGCTCGAGTACATGGCCGACCTGTTCGTGCAGACGGCCCAGTTGATTCATCGCCAGCTGCCCGCGGTGCACTTCCTGGTGCCCCTGCAAAGCCGCCAGACGCGTCTGCTGTTCGAGCAGGCGCTGCATCGGCACCAGGCGCAGGATCTGCAGCTGACCATCCTCTTCGGTCACGCACAGATGGCGATGACGGCAGCGGACGTGGTGCTGCTGGCCTCGGGTACGGCCACGCTGGAGGCGGCACTGCTCAAACGCAGCATGGTGGTCACCTATCGTCTGTCTCCTGCGACCTACGCCGCCATCCGGCGCAGAGGGCATCGCCTGCCATACGTATCGCTGCCCAACATTCTGGCAGGCCGCTTCGTGGTACCGGAAATCCTGCAGGACGATGCCACGCCCGAGCACCTGAGCCAGGCGCTGCTCAACCAGCTCGCCGACAAGCTGGTGCGTGCACGCCAGGAGAGCGTATTCCTGGATCTGCATCGACAGTTGCAGCAGGACACCAGGGTGCGCCTGGTGGAGGCGCTGCTGCCGCTGCTTGGCGTGGGTACGATGCGCGGCAAGGGCGTGAACGTCGATGCTGCTGCACGGGCGAGCGCATGAGACGCCGTGCGCTGATCTGCGGGGTGGATGAGGCCGGGCGCGGCCCGCTCGCCGGAGAGGTGGTGGCTGCCTGTGTGATTCTCGATCCGGACCGTCCTGTCGACGGGCTGGCCGACTCCAAGCAGCTCTCGCCCCAGCAGCGCGAGACGCTGGCCGTGCAGATCAAGGCCAGGGCGCTGGGCTGGGCCGTGGCCAGCGCCTCGGTGGAGGAGATCGATCGGCTCAACATTCTGCAGGCTTCGCTGCTGGCCATGCAGCGTGCGCTGGACAGCCTGTGCCTGGAACCCACGGAAGTGCTGGTGGACGGCCTGCACGTGCCCAGGCATGTCTCGCGGGCACGTGCCGTCGTGCGCGGCGATGCCACGGTGCCGGCGATTTCCGCCGCTTCCATCCTGGCCAAGTGCACGCGCGACGCGGCGATGGTACGGCTGCACGGTGCGTGCCCCAGCTATCGCTTCGATCGGCACAAGGGCTACAGCACACCCGAGCATCTGCAGGCATTGCGTGAGCACGGTCCGAGCGAGCATCATCGACGCAGCTTTGCGCCGGTGCGTGAGCTGTTGGCGCAGAGACGTCTGTTTTAGCAGTCTGTTGCAAAACTGCTGCACGGGGCTGATGCGGGGTTGTGCGGTGCTCGGAATCCTTGTCCCGCACTGTTGAAATGCGAAGGAGAACCAGCATGGACATCGCACGCTTCATCCACGTCCTCGGGATCGTGATCTGGGTCGGCGGCATGTTCTTCGCATATGTGGCGCTGCGTCCCGTCGCCGCCGCCGTGCTGCAGCCACCCGAGCGCCTGCGGCTATGGGAGGCGACCTTCCGCCGTTTCTTCACCTGGGTGTGGGTCGCGGTGGCCGGCATCCTGACCAGCGGGGTATGGATGATCCTGCTGATGGGCGGCTTCGGGCGCATGCCCCCGCATGTACACGTCATGTTCGCGGTGGGCGTGATCATGATGCTGATCTTCGCCCATGTGTACTTCGCTCCTTACGGTCGGCTCAAGCGCCTGGTGTCGGCGCAGGACTGGGCGGCGGCGGCCGCGGCCCTCGGTCAGATTCGCAATCTGGTGGGCATCAACCTGATGCTGGGATTGATCACCGTGGCGGTGGGGACGGCAGGGCGGCTGCTGGCATAGGGCAAGCTTCCACGCGCAGCGCGCACGGGATACTTGTGCAGAGTTTCCCTAGTAGATGTGCCGCTGCAGATTGGCCTGATGCATGATGGTCGAGGCCAGCTCCTCTATGGAGCGCGTGGTGGTATCCAGGTAGGGGATGCTCTCGTTGCGCATCAGCGCTTCGGCCTCACGTACCTCCGCCACGCAATTGGGCAGCGCGGCGTACTGGCTGCCGGGGCGCCGCTCGCTGCGGATCTGGTGCAGGCGATCGGGCATGATCGTCAGGCCGAACAGCTTGCTGCGCATGCGCGAGAGCACGCCCGGCAGCTTCATCGTCCCGAAGTCCTCGGGAATGAGCGGGTAGTTGGCGGCGCGTACGCCGTACTGCAGCGCCAGATAGAGACAGGTCGGCGTTTTGCCGCTGCGCGAGACCCCGACCAGGACGACGTCCGCATTCTCCAGGTCCTTGGTCGACTGGCCGTCGTCGTAGCTCAGCGCGTAGTTCACCGCATCGATCCGGCGGAAGTAGCCGGAGCCGTTGGCCACGCTGTGCGAGCGCCCCACAGTATGCGAAGAGCGCACGCCCAGCTCCGCTTCCATCGGTGCGATGAAAACCTGGAAGCAGTCCAGCACCAGTGCTTCGGCATCGGCCACGACCTCGATGATATTGGGGTCGACCAGGGTGCTGAACACCAGCGGCCGCAGGCCATCACGCCGTCCGGCGCCGTTGATTTCCTCGACCGCCGCCCGCGCCTTGTCGATGGTGTCGACGAAAGGCAGGGTGGTTTCGGTGAATTCGATCTGATCGAACTGGGTGAGCAGCCCATGGCCCAGCATCTCGGCGGTGATGCCGGTGCGATCGGAGATGAAGAATGCACTGCGGCGAGGAATCATGGAATTTGATGCAAAGCAATAACCCGGTCGGTAAAATACCACGACCAGACGGAGTGCGAGCATCGTGAGACTGGCTCAGAGCTGGCGGGCAGTTGAAAAACGTAGCGAGCGGGGCTGAGGGATTCGGGCGGGGGCGCCCCTTATGTTTTGGAAGACCGGGCGCAGGAACCGGAGTGTACGTAGAAATACATGAGGATTCCGAGCCCCGGTGCAACCCCGCATCAGCCCCGCGCAGTAGTTTTGCAACAGCCTGCTAGGTCGACTCCTCGAAGCTGTCGTTCCTATCACAATCCTTAATCGGGGAAGAGTACATGGCCAGTGAGGTATATGTCCTGCCGTTCGATCGGCTGCGCATGAACGATGTAGGGCAGGTTGGGGGCAAGAATGCCTCCCTGGGCGAGATGATCAGCCAGCTCGATCACCTCGGCGTACGCGTCCCCGGCGGCTTCGCCACCACTGCTGCGGCCTATCGCGATTTCCTGGCGGAGAGCGGCCTGACGCGGCGGATCGAGGAGGTGCTGGCCGGGCTCGACGTGGACGATGTCAAGGCATTGGCTGCGGCCGGCTCGACCATCCGAGGCTGGATCGTTCAGGCGGCGCTGCCTGCGCGCCTGGAGCGGGAGATCCGCACCGCCTATGCCGAGCTTGGCGATGGCGGTGCAGAGGAGATGTCCTTTGCCGTGCGCTCCTCGGCGACTGCCGAAGATCTTCCGGACGCTTCCTTCGCCGGTCAGCAGGAAACCTTCCTGAACATCCATGGCATCGACAACCTGCTCGATGCGATCAAGCATGTCTTCGCTTCCCTGTACAACGATCGTGCCATCTCTTATCGCGTGCACAAGGGTTTCACCCATACCGACGTCGCCTTGTCCGCGGGAGTGCAGCGCATGGTGCGCAGCGACCTGGGCGCGAGCGGGGTCATGTTCTCGCTCGACACCGAGTCGGGTTTCGATCGCGTGGTGTTCATCACCGCCTCCTACGGTCTGGGCGAGACGGTGGTGCAAGGCGCCGTGAACCCGGACGAGTTCTACGTGTACAAGGCAGCGCTGGAGGCGGGACGCCCTGCCATCCTGCGACGCACGGTGGGCTCCAAGATGATCAAGATGTGCTTCTCCCCCACGCGCGAGCCCGGACGGTCGGTGCATACGGTGGAGGTGCCCGAGGAGGAACGACAAAAGTTCTCGATCACCGATGCGGAAGTGGAAGAACTGGCGCGCTACGCCGTCATCATCGAGCGCCACTACGGTCGTCCGATGGACATCGAGTGGGGCCGCGACGGCGTGGACGGCAAGCTCTACATCCTGCAGGCGCGTCCGGAGACGGTGAAGGCGAATGCCAAGCTCGACACGCAGAAGCGCTTCCGCCTCAAGGCGCGCTCGGAGATCCGCGCCTCCGGCCGTGCCATCGGCAACCGCGTGGGCATCGGGCCGGTCCGGCTGGTCACCGACGCCAGCGAGATGTCGCGCGTGCAGCCGGGCGACGTGCTGGTCACCGACATGACCGACCCCGACTGGGAGCCGGTGATGAAGCGCGCGGCGGCCATCGTCACCAACCGCGGCGGCCGTACCTGCCATGCCGCGATCATTGCGCGTGAGCTGGGTATTCCGGCGGTGGTGGGAACCGGTGATGCCACGCAGAATCTGCGCGAGGATGAGGAGGTCACGGTCTCCTGCGCCGAGGGCGATACCGGCTACGTCTATCTCGGACGCCTGGAGGTGGAGGTGATCGACCTGTCGGTCGAGGCCATGCCCAAGGCGCCGGTCAAGATCAGCATGAACGTGGGCAATCCGGAGCTGGCGTTCGACTTCCAGCGCCTGCCCAACGCCGGCATCGGGCTCGCTCGTCTGGAGTTCATCATCGCGCGCATGATCGGCATCCACCCGCAGGCGGTGCTGTCCTTCCCGAACGTGCCGCCCGATCTCAAGCGCGAGATCCAGAAGCGTTCCGCGGCCTATCCGGATCCGCGTACCTTCTACGCGGAAAAGCTCGCGGAGGGCATCGCCACGCTCGGTGCGGCGTTCGCACCCAAGCCGGTGATCGTGCGCCTGTCCGATTTCAAGTCGAACGAATATTCCAGCCTGCTCGGCGGCCAGCGCTACGAGCCGCACGAAGAGAATCCGATGCTCGGCTTCCGCGGGGCGTCGCGCTACGTCGATCCGAGCTTCCGCGACTGCTTCGAGCTCGAATGCAAGGCGCTGAAGAAGGTGCGTGACGAGATGGGCCTGACCAACATCGAAATCATGGTGCCGTTCGTGCGCACCGTTCAGGAAGCCAGGCAGGTCATCGATCTGCTGGCCGAGAACGGGCTGCGGCGCGGGGAGAACGGGCTGCGCATCATCATGATGTGCGAGATCCCCTCCAATGCGCTGCTGGCAGAGCAGTTCCTGGAATACTTCGACGGCTTCTCGATCGGTTCCAACGACATGACACAGCTGACCCTGGGCGTGGACCGTGATTCCGGGATCGTCGCCGGCAGCTTCGACGAGCGCGATCCGGCGGTGAAAGCCATGCTGCACATGGCCATCCAGGCCTGCCGCAAGCGAGGCAAGTACGTGGGAATCTGCGGACAAGGTCCCTCCGATCATCCGGACCTGGCGAAGTGGCTGGTGGAGGAGGGTATCGACACCATTTCGCTGAATCCCGACACTGTGGTCGAGACCTGGCTGTTTCTCGCGCGCGAGGCCGCCGCACATGCCTGATCCCATCGCGCAACGTCGTCGGCGAAACCGGGGAGGGCGTGAGGGCGTGTGCTATGATTGTTCTTGCATTCCAGCGATAGGGCGAGCATGACCAAATTCGTCTTTGTCACCGGTGGGGTCGTTTCCTCCCTTGGCAAAGGGATCGCTGCCGCCTCGCTCGGTACCATTCTCGAATCCCGCGGCATCAAGCTCACGCTTCTCAAGCTCGATCCCTATATCAACGTGGATCCGGGCACGATGAGTCCGTTCCAGCACGGCGAAGTGTTCGTCACCGAAGACGGTGCGGAGACGGATCTCGACCTCGGGCACTACGAGCGCTTCGTCAACATGCGCATGATGAAGCGCAACAACTTCACCACCGGCCAGATCTACGAAAGCGTGATCCGCAAGGAGCGCCGCGGGGACTACCTGGGCGGAACGGTGCAGGTGATCCCGCACATCACCGACGAGATCAAGCATTTCATCCGGCTGGGGGCGGGCGATGCCGATGTCGCCATCGTCGAGATCGGCGGCACCGTCGGCGACATCGAGTCGCTGCCGTTCCTGGAAGCCATCCGCCAGATGAGCCTGCAGCTGGGGCGCAACAACACCTGCTTCATTCATCTGACGCTGGTGCCCTTCATCCCGTCGGCGGGCGAGATCAAGACCAAGCCCACCCAGCACTCGGTGAAGGAGCTGCGCGAGATCGGGATCCAGCCGGATATCGTGCTGTGCCGTGCCGACCGCGAGATCCCCGAAGACGAGCGGCGCAAGATCGCGCTGTTTACCAACGTCGAAGAGCGTGCGGTCATCTCCGCCGTCGACACGGACTGCATCTACAAGATTCCGGGCCTGCTGCACGCGCAGGGACTGGATGAGATCGTCTGCCGCAAGCTGGAAATCCAGGCGCCGCCGGCAAACCTTACGGCATGGGAAGAGCTGGTGTTCGCCCTGGAGCATCCGCGCACGGAGGTGAACATCGCGCTGGTGGGCAAGTACGTCGATCTCACCGAATCATACAAGTCGCTGTCCGAGGCATTGACTCATGCCGGCATTCACACCGGTGCCCGGATCAACATCCACTACATCGATTCGGAGAACATCGAGCGCGACGGTGTGGATTGCCTCAGGGACAAGGATGCAGTGCTGGTTCCGGGCGGTTTCGGCAAGCGCGGGGTGGAAGGCAAGATCAAGGCGATCCGGTATGCACGCGAGAACAAGGTGCCGTACCTGGGGATCTGCCTCGGCCTGCAGCTCGCGGTCATCGAGTACGCACGCCACTGCGCGGGCCTGGAGGCGGCGCATAGCACCGAGTTCGACCCGGACACGCCGCATCCGGTGATCGCCCTGATCACGGAGTGGCACAGCCGCGAAGGGAAGGTGGAACTGCGCGATCAGTCTTCCAACCTCGGTGGCACCATGCGCCTGGGAGGGCAGCAGTGTCTGCTGCTGCCCGGAAGCCAGGCACGCCAGATCTACGGTCAGGAGCGCATCGTGGAGCGTCACCGCCATCGCTACGAGGTCAACAACGCTTACCGGGACCAGTTGGGAGAGGCCGGCATGGTGTTCAGCGGCACGTCTCCCGATGGGCGGCTGGTCGAATTC
>JAHCKU010000131.1 GCA_026125625.1 Burkholderiales bacterium
GCCCGCTGAACGCCAGGATGCCCGAGTTGAAGAGCAGCTTCGAGGCTGCTGGCTTCCGCAACGTTCGGACGGTGCTCTCCAGTGGCAATGTCGTCTTCGACGCATCTTCGTCCGAAGAGCGCGCTCTGGAGGCGCGCGCCGAAGAAGCAATGGCGAACACATTGGGCCGTAGCTTCTACACGATCGTCCGAGCCTCCACATATCTCAACGAGCTCCTCGGCTCCGACCTATACACGAGCAGCGGCATTCCAAGCGATGCAAAGCTCGTTATCAGCTTCCTCCGCGAAGCGCGACAACCCCGCGTGCCTCTACCCCTGGCGCAGGACGGCGCCTCTGTCTTTCTCCTGGCCGGCCGCGAGGTCTTCACTGCGTACAGGCCAACCATGAAGGGCCCGGTCTTCATGCAACTCATCGAGCGAGCCTTCGGCACCAACGTAACGACGCGCACACTCGATACGGTCACCAAATGCGCAGCGGCTTAAGGCACATCGATGAACTGCGTCCCGAAGATGCGGAGGCTTGTGGCCTGGTGCCGCTTCAGGACGACAGTTCCGCTGCCCGTGAATGCGTATCTACGGCAATGGGGCGAAAGGCCGCTCAACCCTGTCGTCAGGTTCCCGCCCTGGAGACTCCCCCAATGCGATTGTGCTTCCTCATCTTCGCTGCCCTCTCAACCTCCGCACTTCACGCTGCCGATTCACCAGCCGACGCAAATGATCTATGTTGGGGGCTATTCAGGGCAGGCTCAGGACTTCGTGCCGGACGACAATCCGAACACTATCCAGATCGTGCCACTCGCCTCAGAGTCTCAAGGGACGTCGCACGTTTCGGCAGATGGTCAGGTCATATTCCTACGCCGCTCAAGTGACGAGGCGAAGATGCAAGATCTGATTGAGGAAGCATTCGCAAGACTCCTCGCGGTCCGAATCGCGGGAACCTAACACCTGGCTGGAACGCGGCCGTGACGGATCAAGTGCAAACACGATGTGCCGGCAGTCGGCGCGCTCAGCTCAGCCGCCGGACCCCGCGACATAGTCCTCCAGAGTCATGAAAACAAAGATCTCGCCACGACTCGCTGAGATTGTTGATGCGCTCCCGCTTCGCCCAGGCATGCGCGTACTTGAGATCGGCTGCGGTCCCGGAGTTGCCGCGCGTGCAGTCGTTGAACGGATGGGCAAAGGCCACGTCCTAGCAATCGACCGGTCCGCGAAGGCCATCGCTCAGGCTACTGCTTGCTCTACTGCCGAGTTGGCTTCTGGCCTGCTGGAGTTCCGTTGCGTCGCCGTCGAGGACTTCGTTCTCTCAAAGGGCGAGCGACCCTATGATCTTGCGTTCGCTGTGCGGGTCGGGGCACTTGATGGGCGGCACCCCAAGGCCGGCCGTATTGCCTTCGACCGGCTTCGGCAAGCCCTCGCCAAGGAGGGTAGGCTATTCATCGACGACGGCAATCCAGTCAAAGAGGTCTCGCTTGGCGTGGCCTAACAGTTCGCCGCAACAGTCCGGTACCCCGCTACGCGGGCTGCCGACGGCTGAGCTCTGGCGTCAGTCACCGCACGACATTTCCCGCACCGTCCACAATGACCAAACGGAGGTAGTACCCATGTCGCTTCCCAAACTCTTCGCCTTGATTGTGGTGTCGGCTGCGCCCATCGGGCTCGCCAGCTGTGCGCGGAGCCACTTCGATGCCGCCGCGGAAGGCAGGGCGCTGCTTGAGCGCGATGCCGAATGGGCCGCTGCCGCCACCGCCGGCAAGGACGTCGACAGGATCGTTTCCTACTGGAGCGACGATGCAGTCGTGATCGAGCCCGGGGAGCCGATCCACGCGGGCAAGGCGGCGATCCGCGCATACGTCGCTGAGAGCCTGAAGACACCCGGCTTCAAGATCCACTGGGTTTCCCGGAATCCAGTGTTCTCCGACGACGGCAGCATGGCCTACATGCCCGGCACCGACGTGATGACCCTGCCGGGTGCCGACGGCAAGGTTGTCACCTTGCATCTGCAAGGCATGAGCATCTGGCGCCGCGCGCCCGGTGGGCCGTGGCTGTGTGTGGCCGATATCGCCACACCCGCGCCGCAGGCTGCGAATGCGCCATTGCCAGTCGCCGCCAGCGGATGACACCGCATGGAGCAAGATGAATAGCGTTGGGCCTGGAGCGGCGCCTACCCGCCACGCGGGTCGGCGCCATCGCAGTCACGCCGCAGGTCACTTCAACGGAGAACCTTGGGCAAATCCACCGGGCCGCCATGGGCGTAGGCGGGCAACCACGAATGCGCCCGCTGGTGCCATGCGAAACGCCGGATGCCACTCCTGATTGGTAGTTTCGCCAAATCGTGAAAGCGGTTCGATCCGAGTACGGCCAGGGGCTCGAACTTCACCGGGACTCGAAGTGGACCAATATGTTGCCCGAGCTGAAACGGGCTATCGTGACCGCAATCAGATCGCTCGCCGCAGCCTACCAAGCCGGGTACCTGAGGTGAGATCCTGGGGGAATTTCCGCTTTCCACGCGGATGATGCGGTCACCTGCCCAGCGAAGCAAAGTCCAGTCCGCGGCCGTTCGAGCCGTGATGCGTATTTCACGGCCGCTTACAGCGCGCCCGTCAACGAGACCCTTGCGACGGTCGTCATTGTCGCATCAGAGGCTGGAGACATGTCGTATGTAGCAGGTCGCAACCTGTCAGCGACAGGCGCTGGCAATTACCTGACGATCTATCGCAAGATTGGTGGTCGATGGTTCATAGCAGCCGACACGTGAAGTCATGACACCCCGGCTTGAGTTCCAGGAGTCGACGCCTTCGTCGCTTCGCTCTTCGTGCAGCGCAGCTGAACTGCATCGCTAGGCCGGTTCCAGCCATGCTTGGCAACCCGGAAGTCCAGGAGTTCTTCGCCCCGCTCTCTGCGCATTCAGACCTTGCGTCTGAACTCGCAAGCTCGCTAAAGCGACTCGGTGAGTACGAGATAGTTCGCGCCAATCGACTCGAGTACGGCGCTTGCTACGCAGTTACTGCGCAGCTCGCATTTTGCGGCGCGTCCGGCATGCGAGATACATACTGGCGACTCCGTCCAGGCGATGTTGCCATTGCACTTGAATCGGGAGCCAAGCCGGCACCCATCGGTCCCGACTGGGTCAGGATCGAGTGCTTCCGGGCCGATTGGCCCAAGCCGGACCTCCTGCACTGGGCGCTGCGGGCATACGACTATGCTCGTACAGGAGCCTGACAATGCGATCGAGCGGGCAGCGCTCGCTATCAAGTGCGAAGCCGACATCGAAGCCGCGCTGCCGCTGGACGCAGGGGTCAGGCGCCCTTCCGCGGGCGCTGGTGTGAACCTGGCGGCCGTAGCCTGCGGGCGACACTGACCTCAAGCGGGTCGAAGCAACACCCGGGTTGCGGGGTTGGAAAAGCGCGTCGAGGTACCCGACCATTGCTGCTGCCGGCCGGTGGCGACAGGCAACGCCCGCTCGCTGGGTGATATCGCCCGTGCAATGGGCATGGCGCAGGTTGCGAAGGACACCGGCTTGAGCCGCGAGTGCTTGTACAGGGCTCCTGGTTCAAATGGAAATCCCGGCTCTTCGCCGGGGGGCGCAGCCGTTAGGGATAAAGTGCCCAACCGGCAGGTTTGCGCGCGGCACGCCCAGTTCAATCGTTAGGCCCGGCAAATGGATTCAGGCAAAGTCGAAGTCAAGATCCCCGCTGACGTCATGTCCCTGGACGCCGTTGGCACGGTCGCAGACAAGCTTGACGCCACCTTGCGGCGCCAGGGCCTGGGGAATGTCGTTGCGTATTGCGGAGTGGAATACGAGCCGTTCACGCCGGAAAGCCCGTTGTATGGCCTCAAGTGGAACCAGATCACCCTTAACCTGGACACCGCCATGGAGTTCCGCTTGGCTGCCGATCTGTTCATGACCGCCGGCGCTCCACTTTCCTCGCACGTCCTGTATACCGATCAAATGCGGATGTACGGTGAGTCCTTGGGCCGGGCCCAGGCGTTCGTTCAGGCCAAGCGGTCCGGCTCGAGTCAGGCGCTACACCCGCCACACCCGTTTCAGAGACAAGCATGAAAAGCTCTTCCCGCTCACTGCCGCCTTGATTGCCGTGACAGCGCGGCATTCGACGCTTTGCTACGGTCACCGGCCGAACAACCAGCCCGGGTCTGACAATTCATTCAAGCCGAAGCCGCCACGCGGCTCCCTCACGAGCCGTGGCAGGCCAGGAAGGCGCGGGGAGCCTGGTGAGATGGAACGCCCGGCACTCAGTGCAGCCCGACAAGTCGCGCGAGCGCGGCCGCAAGGGGCACAATGCCAACACGGCAGCTCAATGCGCGGTACGCTCCGATGGGTGAGGTTGTCGAACGAGGGTGATGACCCGTGAAGAAGCTGCTTCTCGGCACGGTGCTCGGAATCATGGGTGTGTTGGCGTATCAGCGGTACACGGGACACCCGGCAGCCGCAGGAGACATTGGGACGCAGTCGTTTGCGTCGGAAGAGCCTGCTCCACTCGGCGGCTCCGCCGAACCTCGGTTCGCCTGCGACGGTCGCACACACTGTTCCCAGATGACTTCATGCGCGGAGGCGGAGTACTTTCTCCGCCATTGCCCGGGTGTTGAAATGGACGGGAACAATGATGGTGAGCCTTGCGAATCGCAGTGGTGCGGCAACCATCGGTGAGCCGGAATCCGGCGGCCGCCTGCGGCCCTCGGCAGGGCTGAAAGCGTCCGCCAGGCCCTCATGGCATTTTCACTGATTCCTTGTGATGAACGCGGCATTCCCATGCGGGCCGTACCCGACATGCCAGGGGAGCTTGTTGCCAACTGCAAGGCGACAGCCGATCTCTACCGACGCATCGGCTTCTCGCCGCCCTGGATTGGTTACGTTGCCGTAGTGGACAACCGGGGCATTGGCGGTGGTGCATTTGTCGGTGCGCCCAAAGACGGTTTGGTCGAGATTGCGTACTTCACCCTCGCAAACGAGCGAGGCCGACGGTTTGCCACGCAGACTGCCGCGGCCCTCGTGGAGATCGCGCGCGCGCAGGATCCGAAGGTCGGGCTCAGGGCCTTCACACTCAAGGAAGACAACCCATCGACGAAGATACTCAGAGGCCTCGGCTTCTCCATTTTCGGGGTCGCACAAGATGCAGATGCTGGTGAAGTATGGGAATGGCGGGCCTGAACATGGGCAGTGCGCTCGCCGGCGGGCTTGAGCGTGCCAGGGGGCCGCAGGCCCGCGGTTGGCTCCGGTCGCCGGGGGCCATCTCCATGCCTCGAGCAAGATGGTTGCCCATTGTCCTTTGCCTCGCATTGGTCGCGCCGACGACGGGAGCGCGGGCCCGGACAGTTGCTGAGCTGCAGGCCAAGGCGGAAGCGGGGGACATCAACGCGGCATTCGAACTCGCACTGCGCTTCGACTACGGCAAGGGCGTTCCCGAAGACAACCGGCGTGCCATGGAGCTCTACACAAGGGCCGCCGACCTGGGCTTTGTCAGCTCGATGGTGAACCTCGCCATCATGTACCGCAACGGCGAGGGCGCTCCGGTTGACTTGCGCGAAGCATTCAAGTGGATTGATCTCGCCCGCTTCCATACCCAACGATCCTCGGATCGACGATTGAAGTGGCAGATCAGGAGCATGCAGGACCGGCTGAAGTCGACGATGACTGCCGCCGAGGTGGCGGACGGCGAAGCGCGGGCGCGCCAATGGTACGCGGCAAGGAAGCCTGGCGATGGCGGATGAGCGCTCGTTCGAGCGCTTCGCTGCAGGCCGGCGCGGGCGCGCTGGGCGGACGCCAGGTGTCCTGGAGGGACCATCATGGATGCCCTGATCTTCTCGGCCGTCTTCACGTTGTCGGGCTGCGCCGTGGCCATGATGGCCAAGGCCATGGATCGACGCATCCTGGCCAGCAGCGCGGTGCTCTTTGTCCTCTATCTCTCGGTCGATGACCTGGTAACCGGACTCCCCGGTGTCCTGCCGGCGCTCCATTTCATTCCAGGCAGTTGGAATTGGTTGGGCAAGATCCTGAGCCTGGCCTTTTCGGCCATCGTAATGGCCTCGCTGAGGCTCTCGCCGGATGCGGTCGGCCTGCGCAGGCAGGAGCATTCGCAAATTGCCTGGGTCGCGCTGTGCCTGTTCGTGGTGTGGGGAGCGTGCCTGGGGGTCTATTTTAGGCCCGGCGTTCCGGACGCGGAGACGCTTGCCTTCCAGGCGACAATGCCGGGGATCGCGGAGGAATTGGCATACCGGGGGATTGCGCCAGCCATTCTGCTGGCGCTCATGAGGCGCAAACCCCACGTGGAGGGCATTCCGTGGGCCGTGATTCTGGCAACCTCCGCCATGTTCGGGCTCTGGCACGCGTTGGGCGTCTCGAGCGGGCACATTGAAGTCGACCTCATGTCGGGGCTGTTTCCGTTCATCGGGAGCATTGCGGGCGGCTGGCTTCGATTCAAGACCAGGAGCCTGCTGGTGCCGGTCCTGGGGCACAGCCTCGCCAATGTGGCGTTTCACATGGCAGGCGCGCTTGCCGACTAGCCGTGCGTTCACGCCGGCCATGCTCCGCCACGCGCAACACATGGTAGCTTGGGGCCCGGCACGTGCGTGGCGATGCAACGCAAGCAGGATTCACCCAGGTACAAGAGATCCTGTCCGGACGCGCGTCATTGGGTCCTGGAGAGCAGGCTGGCAGCTGCCAATGTGGCGGCATTCTGTTTGCCGTGCCGAAAGAACCCCTGGCCCTCTATGTGTGCCACTGCACGGAATGCAGGAAGCAATCCTCCTCCGCATTCGGAATCTCCTTTACGGTGGCAAGAAACACCCTGCGGCTGCTGCGGGGCGAGCCACGCTACTGGTCGCGCCCAACGGCGTCCGGGCACACGCTCGAATGCGCGTTCTGTCCCACGTGCGGCTCGCGACTGTGGCACCAGAGTAGCGGGCATCCCGGCACGCTCAATATCAAGGGTGGCAGCCTGAACGTGCCGCTGGACCTCAGCAGCGCGGTTCACTTGTGGACGTCCAGCAGGCTCCCGGGCGTGATCCTTCCATCGGGAGCACAGGCCTTCCCCGGGGAACCCGATGCCGAGCCCTGACTGCACGGTGGCGCAAACGGTGGCGCGAGCATGCGCCTGAGACATGCCAGCGCCCGCCCGCACGACGCGCGCAAGGCTTTGCGCCGGATCAAGCTGCTGCACACACTGGTGTGGGCGTTCTTTGCCTCGTGCATCGTCGCCATTCCGGTTGCAGCGGCGGCTGGAGCCATCCCGCTCGCGCTCGGATTGGCTGCGGTGGTCGGCATCGAGGTCGCCGTGCTGCTGCTCAATGGCTTCAAGTGCCCGCTGACCGGCGTGGCAGCGCGCTACACGCCCGACCGGCAGGACAACTTCGATATCTACTTGCCGCTCTGGCTGGCGCGCCCCCGCCCGGAGCCTCGTGAACGGCTTGTGCTGGGCAAGACATTCGCGCGGGCCGTCAATCGCAAGTCGTCGGCCTTTCCCGCGGTTGCCCTGGCCGGGGATACTTGGTCATGCTTGGCGCCTGGTCGCCAATCGGGGAGCGCCATGTACATCAGGAACTGTGTCAACGCTGCAATCGTCGTGGCCTGTGTTGCGCTGGCGGGCTGTGCAACGAGCCGTAGCGAAATCAAGCTGGGCAGCCCTGAGACACCCGCTTCCGCGGCCGTATCCCCGAGCCGCGTCGCCGTCATTCGATCGATCAGGGACGAGCGTGTGTTCGAGCAGGCGCCCAGGGATCCGAGCACGCCCTCGCTGGGTTTAGGAGGCGCGGACAATGCCACCGCCGACCTCAGGGCCCGCGCCATCGGACGCAAACGCAATACCTTCGGGAAAGCCCTGGGTGACGTGCTGCTGGAGGACAACCAGACGGTAGAGGGCGTGATTCGCGACAACCTTGCCGCGGCACTC
>JAHCKU010000132.1 GCA_026125625.1 Burkholderiales bacterium
AACGCCTCGTCGGATTCGTAGTGGCGGGCAGAGTACAGATTCAGCACCTTGTCCTGTGCGCGGGCAGGCAGGGCCAGGACGCAAGCGAGCGCTACGAGAAGGGCCAGGATGCAGCGACGAACCATCGAAATCTCCATGTTCAAGTGTGACGGGATTGTTCCCGCATCAGGTACCAGCCGCCGGCAATGGTGGCGACGAGCACCAGCTGCAGACCGATGCCTTGCAGGTTCGGATAGATGCCGAGCAGCGGTATGGCTGGAATATCCAGCGGCGATAGCGGCAGCTTGCCTGCTTCCTGCAATGCCGCGACGCCCTGGCCGGCGAACACCACCGCCATGATCGCGAGCAGCAGGGAGCTGACGCCGAAGAACAGGCTCAACGGCAGGCGCACCGAGAAACGGATGATGAGCCAGGCCAGCACCACCAGTGCGAGCGCGCCTGCGCCCAATCCGATCAGCACCGCACTGCGGCCGGTATCTTCGGCTTGGGTCCACAGTGCCTGATAGAACAGGACCGTCTCGAACACTTCACGATAGACGGCGAGGAAGACCACCAGCGCAACGCCCAGGCCTGCGCGCACGCCGACCTGCTCGCCGGTTCCCGCCATCTTCTCGCGGATGAATGCGCTCCAGCGCATCGCGTTGGATTTGTTGTGCAGCCAGAACCCCACATAGAGCAGCACGGCAGCCGAGAGCAGAGCGGTCACGCCCTCCGTGACCTCGCGCTGGGCGCCGCTGATGCTGATCAGCGTGCTGGAGATGATCCAGGTCAGTCCGCCGAGCAGCAAAGCCGTGATCCATCCTGCATGCAGCCAGCGCATGCCTTGTGGACGCCCGGTCTTGACCAGGAATGCCGCCATGGCGGCCACGACGATGATGGCTTCCAGCCCTTCACGCAGGATGATCACCAGCGAACTGATGAAACCGGCAGCGGCGGAGAGTGTGCCGTCGCTCGTGGCCGCCTTGGCCTGCTGCAACAATTCCACCGCCCGTTCATAGGCAGCTTCGACATCCGCGTCGCTCGATCCGCGAATGGCGTTGCGATAAGTCATCATGGCCTGTTCGGTGCGCTTGAGCAGATCGCGGTCGCGATTGGCCAAAGCCGGCTCTGCCAGCTCGAAGCCCTCCAGATAGGCGGTCACGGCAAGACGGTAGGCCTCGTCCCGACGGCCTGAGCGCACCGCCTCCAGGCTGTGTGCAAGCGTGGTCAGGCTGAAGTCCAGCGGCGAGGCGGTGGCTGCCGCCGTCACCGCCTGGGGTTGCTGACGCTGGTAGGCGAGGGCGGCATCGTTGCCCACGCCGCTGCCTCTCGCTTCGGCGGGGGTGGTGGTGACCACGGCGGCCAGATCCGGGAAGGCTGCGCGCCCGTCGCCTTTGCGCCAGGCGGCCTCGCCGCTCCTTATCAGCGCGGGCTCGGCAGAAAACGTCGACACGTGGAATGCCAGGGCCCAGCGCTGCTCATCGGTCAGCTGCGAGAACGCCGGCATGGACGTCCCTTCCACACCTAGGCTGATGGTGTTGTACAGACCGAAGACGCTGCGTGCCGAAGCGCGCGCGCGGTCGGTAAAGTCGGTGGGCCTGGGCTCCAGATCCTCGGCCGCCGGTCCCCTGCCATTGCCGGAAGCGCCGTGGCAGGTGGCGCAATTGGCCTGATACAGACGTGCGCCCGCGGCCAGGTCCGGAGCTGTCTTCGGTGCCACCACCAGATCGTATTCGGCCACCAGCTCGTGCTGTAGCGCACGCGCCAGCATCACCACGCGCGCGCCGTCGGCCTTGTCACGCACCAGCTGCGCGAGTTCGTCCGCACGCGCAATGAGGGCTTGATGGCGTGCCGCGGCCGGCATCGCCGCGACCAGTTCTTTCACCTGCGAGGAGAACTCCACCTGCTCGGCGTATTCCTCCTCGTCCACCACCTTGCCGTCGATCACGAACTCGGGATACTCGACCGACACGTAGTCGAGCATGTTGAGGATGGCCTGCGCGTTGTCCTGGGCTTGAGCCAGGCGAGCCGATAGCGGCAATACCAGCAGAACGAGCCAGAGCAGGGTGCGCAAGGGCATGAATGTGTTTACGGCGGTGGGCTGTCGGATGACGGAATCGACGGGATGCCGCGCGCGCGGGTGATCCCTTGTCTCGGAAGCGATGTTCGACGCGAGCCCGATACTAAACATTCACTTCCATTAAGTAAATAAGAATAGATCGCATTAATGTTGACATCCACAAATGAGAATGAATATCATTAGCAGCATCGATTGGACGAAGGGCAGGGACATGAAAGCGACTTTGGTCGGTGCCGATCGCCTGGGAAACATCCCGCAGGCGTTGCTGGGGCGTGGAATCGATGTGCTGCGCCACATCAGTGCGCGCGAACCGGCTGGACAACGGCGCACCCGCGGGTTGCCGGCTGGAACCGAGTTGCTGATTTTGTTTACGGATTTTCTCAATCACAACGCCATGCGCAGCTTTCGGAGGGCGGCCGAAGAGCAGGGTATTCCGGTGGTGGCGTGCCGCCGCTCGGTGACCTGCCTGCTCGAATGCCTGGATCGCACCGGGTGTTGCCCGCGTGCTGCGGGCGCTTCTTGTGCACTGCCGGATTGACACTCATTCTCATCCTCGCCTAGGATTACGACCGTCGAGGAGGGATCATGTTCGTCTGTGTCTGTAACGGAATTACCGAACGCCAGGTGCGGGAGGCCATCGACCAGGGGGCCAGCACGCTGCAGGATCTGACTGCCTGTCTCGGCGTGGCCTCCGGCTGCGGGACCTGCGCCCACTTCACCAACCAACTGCTGGATCAATCACGCGACGGTTGTACTTCGGCGCTGATGTGCGCCGCCTGACTTCGAGCGCGGTCGTATCCTTCAGCCGCGCGCTCTGAGCCGCAGCCCGAAGCCGGCGCGCCCGCCACCCATCCCCTGGATCGACCTGGGGCGTCTTTCGCGCGCCCGGTATAATCGTGGGTTCCCCGCTCAACCTCCTCGGAGCCCATATGAAGAGCGACAGCAAGGTGCTCGAGTACCTCAACAAGGTACTCGTGAACGAACTCACTGCCATCAACCAGTACTTCCTGCATGCGCGCATGTTCCGCAACTGGGGTTTCAAGAAGCTGGACGAGTACGAGTACCACCAGTCGCTGGACGAGATGAAGCATGCGGATCAACTCATCAACCGCATACTCTTCCTGGAGGGATTGCCCAATCTCCAGCAACTGAACAAGCTGCTGATCGGCGAAGACGTCGCCGATGCCCTCAAGTGCGATCTGCAAGTCGAATATCAGGCGCTGCCGCTGCTGCGGGAAGCGATCGCGTATTGCGAGACGGTGAGCGACTACATCAGCCGCGAGCTGCTGGAAGACATCCTCGAAAGCGAGGAGGAGCACGTCGACTGGCTGGAAACGCAGATCGGCCTGATCGACCGTACCGGCCTGCAGAACTATCTGCAATCGCAGATGTGACGGCGCGGGCTGCTGGGCTCGCTGCCGGGGATGCATGAACAGACTCGCCCGAGTCTGGCTTGTCGCCGTTTTCCTGACCGGCTGCGCGGCGTTGCCGCGCTCGCCGGGGGAACCCGTGGTCGAACCTCCCGCGTCCCCATCGGACATCCCGGCCGTATCGCACCCCGACGCGATCGCTCCGCCCCGCTCCGAGATCGTGGTGCCGCCTGCGCGTATCGCGCTGGTGCTGGGCGGCGGGGCAGCCAAAGGCTTCGCCCACGTCGGCGTGATCAAGGCGCTGGAATCGCAATCGATCAAGCCCGACATCCTTGCCGGCACCAGCGTCGGCAGCCTGGTCGCCACGCTCTACGCTTCCGGTCTCGACGGCTTTCAGCTACAGCGGCTGGCGCTGGACATGAAGGAGTCCATGGTCAGCGACTGGTCGCTACCGGACCGCGGCTTCTTTCGTGGCGAGGCGTTGCAGGACTACGTCAATCGCCTCCTGCAGCACAAGACCATGGAGCAGCTGCCGCGCAAGGTTGCAATCGTGGCCACCGACCTGCATAGCGGCAAGGAGGTGGTGTTCGAGCGTGGTGATGCCGGCATGGCGGTGCGTGCCTCGAGCAGCGTGCCGGGCATATTCCAGCCGGTCAGGATCAGCGGGCGCGAGTACGTCGATGGTGGCCTGGTGAGCCCGGTACCGGTGAAGGTGGCACGCCGGCGGGGCGCAGATCTGGTGATCGCCGTGGACATCTCGGCGCGTCCCGCCGACAGGCCGGTGCGCGACAGCGTCGACATGCTTCTGCGCACCTTCGTCATCATGGGCAACGCGCTGGCCGATATCGAGCTGCGCGATGCCGACGTCGTCATCCGACCGGAAACCTCCGAATTGTCCGCCACCGACTTCGCGAACCGCCACCTGGCGATCCTGGAAGGGGAACGTGCCGCCCAGGCAGCGGTTGCCGAGATCCGGCAGAAGCTCGCTGCGCGCGAGCAGCGCCTGCGCGAAAAGATGAGCGCAGCGGCGCAAAGCAGACCCTGAGTCCGGCGCGCTGCTCAGGGCACCGGCACCGGGTGCTTCAGGTCAGGTGAGACACGACGTGGTCGACTTCATCGGCGCTGCCCAGAATGACCGCAGTGCGCTGGTGAATGTCCTCCGGCTGCACGTCCAGAATGCGCTGGCCCGGTGCGGCGAACGCCTTCCCGCCGGCCTGCTCGATCAGCATCGCCATCGGGTTCGCCTCGTACATCAGGCGCAGCTTGCCCTTCGGCGCCTTGGCCGTCGGGGGATACATGAACACGCCACCCTTGAACAGGATGCGGTGTACGTCGGCCACCATCGAGCCGATGTAGCGGCTGGAATAGCCGTTGCCCTGGGCCCAGTCCAGGTAGCGCTGATAGCCTTCGGGAAAACTGTGCCGATTGCCTTCGTTGACCGAGTAGCTCTTGCTCGCCGCAGGCATGCGGATGCCGTGCTCGACCAGCATGTAGGCTCCGACTTCGGGGTCGAGCACGAACATGTCGACGCCATTGCCGACGGTGAGCACGAACACGGTGGATGAACCATACAGCACATAGCCGGCCGCCACTTGCTGTGTGCCTTTTTGCAGCAGAGAGTCATGCGCATCGCGCGCGCGCCGGTCGTGGCGCAGGATGCTGAAGATGGTTCCCACTCCACCGCACACGTCGAGGTTGGAGGAACCGTCGAGCGGGTCGAACAGCACGCAGTAGCGGCGCTCGCCATTCGGATCGTCGCGCAGGATGACCGGCTCCTCGTTCTCCTCGGACGCGACGATGGCAACGCCTTCCCGCCCGCCGAGCGTGCGCAGCAGGATCTCGTTCGCGATCACATCGAGCTTCTGCTGCTCCTCGCCCTGCACGTTCTGCGCGCCGGCGACTCCCAGGACGTCCTCCAGGCGTGCGCGCCGCGTGCGCGCCGCGATCATCTTCGTGGAGATGGACATTGCCGAAAGAATCCACGAAAGCGCGCCGGTGGCGTCCGGAAATCTGGATTCCTGCTCCAGAATGTGGGACTGGAGCGTCACGATCGGGCGGGCGAAGGTCGGGGCAGAGGGAACGGCCATGGCTTCCTCGAATGGAAAATTCGGGGCGGGAGTGTGCCACAGGGCTGCAACAGAGAACACCCCGATGGGCCGAGTGTATCTGCTCCCTGCAGATGCCGGGGCGTACTCGTGAGTGCTCGTGCGGCCGCTGCACAAGACAGCAGGGTGTGGTCGCAGCCGCCGTTCGCCATGTCAGGTACCACTCGTGCAGGCGGGGGGTGGGTCGAACGGTAGGCGTACATCGTCTCGACCAGCTCGGCGTACCGGGCGCCTTATACTGCTTGCAGCCCCTGTGGATATCGATGTTTGACCAACAGGAGGAATCCGGCGGGCATCCGCGCGGTTCCCGCCCTCGGAGGAGCCATGGAGTGGAACCTGCGCCGGCTGGATGCATCGCTTCGGCGGGCAGTCTGGGCCGGCAGTCTGCATGACGCGCCGCTATGGCGGCGCACGCTGATACGCGTGCTGCGTGTCGTACTGGTGGTGCTGCGCGACCTGATTTACGGCCAGCTCACCTTGCGCGCCATGGGACTGGTCTATACCACGCTGGTGGCGTTGGTGCCTTTGCTTGCATTCAGCTTCTCCGTGCTGAAGGGCTTCGGCGTGCACAACCAGCTCGAGCCGATGCTGCGTCAATTCTTCCAGCCTCTGGGCGAGCAGGCAGAGGTGGCGGTGCGCACCGTGCTCGGCTTCATCGAGAATCTGAATGTCGGCGTGCTCGGCGCAGTCGGCCTCGCGTTCCTGCTCTACACCGCGGTCTCGCTGGTGCGCAAGACCGAAGAATCGGTCAATTACATCTGGCACGTGCACCGTGCAC
Source organism: Burkholderiales bacterium (assembly GCA_026125625.1). GTDB lineage: Bacteria > Pseudomonadota > Gammaproteobacteria > Burkholderiales > SHXO01 > SHXO01. The sequence goes on from JAHCKU010000132.1 coordinate 6,313, forward strand.
GCAGTTTCAGTGAACGCTTCAGCAGCTACGTCACGGTCCTGCTGGTCGGACCGGTCCTGGTGTTCACCGCCATCGGCCTGACGGCGACCATCACCGGCAGCGACCAGGTGCAGCAGATCCTCGCGGTGGAGCCGGTCGGCAAGCTGTTCGCGCTGGGAGCCAGACTGGCGCCATACCTGCTGGTGATTGCCGCCTTCACCTTCGCCTACATGTTTCTGCCGAGTGCACGTGTGCGCTTCGGCAGCGCGCTGGCAGGCGGTGTCGTCGGCGGCGTGCTGTGGCAGTCCGCCGGCTGGGCATTCGCCGCCTTCGTGTCGGGCTCCACGCGCTACGAGGCCATCTACGCGAGCTTTGCCGTGCTCATCCTGTTCCTGGTGTGGCTCTATGTCAGCTGGCTGATCCTGCTGCTGGGCGCCAGCGTCGCCTTCTATCTGCAGAATCCGCAGTATCTGGTGCCCGAAGCCGGCGAGCCGCGGCTGAGCAACCGCATGCGCGAGCGGCTTGCCGTGCTGCTGATGATCACCATCGTCAGGCGTCATCTGAACGGTGATCCTCCGCCGACGGGCGAGGATCTGGTGCAGGTGCTGGGTGTCCCGGCGCATGCCGTGGAGGTGGTGCTGGATGCGCTGCAGCAGGGCGGCGTGCTGGTGGAAGTCGTGCAGCCGCCATGCTCGTACCTGCCGGCGCGTGATCCGGGCAGCGTGACCGTGGGTGAGGTGCTGGACATCGTGCGTTCGACCGGTGAAGACGCCTTTCTCAGCCCCGGACGCCTGCCGGCTCCGGAGCACGTCGAGCGGCTGCTGCGCGAGGCGGGAACGGCTGCCGACGAAGTGCTCGGTCGCGTCAGCCTGCGCGAGCTGGCAGGCGAGAGTCCAGCCGACATGGAGGTGGAGGCGGCAGGCCTGGGTCACGCGTGATTGTTCCCGCCGGGGAAAGTCTCAACGCTTGCGCGCTGCGCGCGGACGTTTGCCTGTGGCAGGTGCGCTGCGCGTGGAGGTCGCCGCGGCGCGTGGTGCCGGGGAGGCGGGATCGACGAGCGGGATCATGCTTTCCTTCAAGCGCCGCAGCACGAAGCTCGACTTCGAGTGGCGGATGCCGGGGATGCGGTACAGCTTCTGGCGCAGAAGGCGCTCGTAGTCGCGCGGGTCGCGCACGGCGATGCGGATGAGGTAGTCGTAGTCGCCGGAGATGAGAAAGGCCTCCAGCACTTCCGGTATATCGCCGAGCGCCCGCCCGAATGCCTCGATGATCTCGTCGTTGTGGCTCTCCAGGGTGACCTGCACCACCACGGTTTCGGCGTACCCGACCGCCGCTGGATCGATGCGCACGGTATAACCCAGGATCACCCCCTCCGCCTCCATCTTCCTGATGCGTGTCCAGCACGGCGTGGTGGACAGGCCGACCTGTGCGCTGATGTCCTGCAGGCTGGCGCGGGCGTCACGCTGCAGTACGGCGAGGATCGCACGGTCGAACTTGTCGAGATTCATCGTTTCGCTGCCAATCCGATAGAAATTCTGAATTTTGAGAGATTGT
>JAHCKU010000133.1 GCA_026125625.1 Burkholderiales bacterium
GGGTGGCCGAAGCGCTGCGCGCGCGCCACGCACAGATCAAGATCGGCCTGGCGGATCCACCCGGTGCTGCGCTGTTCAGCTACTACCGCAACGGCGAGCTGAAGGCGGAAGGCTCATCCATCACCGAAGGCATCGGTCAGGGTCGCATCACCCGCAATCTGGAGGGATTGCAGGTCGACTTCCCTTATCAGATTCCGGACCAGGAAACGGTGCAGACGGTGTTCGACCTGCTGCGCTACGAAGGCCTGTGCCTGGGCAGCTCGAGCGGCATCAACGTGGCCGGCGCGGTACGGCTGGCGCGCGACCTCGGCCCCGGCCACACCATCGTCACCATCCTGTGCGACTCCGGCATGCGCTATCAGTCGCGTCTGTTCAATCCGCAATTCCTGCGCAGCAAGGACCTGCCGGTGCCGGACTGGCTCGAGCGCAGCGTGCCGCCGCTGCCGCCGGGTGTGATGCGCTGAGACGGCAGCAGACGAAGCCGACGCGATTTCGTGATCGCCGGCTCAGGCGTCGGGGGGCGCCACCACCACCTGCGAGTAAGCGTAGCGGCGCGATATCGCGCCCGCATGCTGGAACACGTCCAGCGCAACCTCATAGTGCGGTGGCTCGATGGCGACGTCGCCTTCCCAGCAGCCCAGCCGCTGATAGGTCTCGATGCCCTTGATCAACGCCGGTTCCGCGATATCCGGGAAGAGCGGCACGAGGGCGCGTGCGATGTCTGGAGCCGGGCCGCCATGCGCCCATGCGCGCGCCTTGCGAAACGCGCGCATGAACTTCTTTGCCTCGGGTCGCGCCAGCCAGGCAGGCGTCGCAGCCAGCGTGCTGAAGCTCACCGGCCCGATCGCCTCGCCCACCGAGGCCACCACGTGCGCCACTGCCTCGTGCTCCAGCTGCTGGGGATAGGGGCCCTGCTCGTGGAAATAATCCGCCTCGCCGTTTCGAAATGCCGTCATCATCTGTCCGATATTGCCGGCATTCACCGCCGCCACCGCGGACAGCACCACGCCGCGCTTGTGCAATGCGTAGCGCAGCATGGCTTCGGGCTGCCCGCCGTGCACGTACATCAGGCGGCCCTCGAGCAGGCGACGGAAGCTGAAGGCCGGGTTCGGCGCCCGCGCAGCGATGAAGAAGCCGTCACGGACGTTGATATGAGCGAAGTTCATCGCGGTCGGCTCGCCGCCCTTCTCCAGCACGGTCCAGCCGTACGACACTGCCGACTGCGCCACGTCGATATCGCCGTTGGCGAGGAACTCGCCTACGGTTCGGCCGGGCGGCAGCACGTGATAAGTGGCGTCCAACTCTTCTTCCCGCAGGAAGCCGGCGGCGAAAGTCGCCAGCAGCGGACTGTAGAAAACCGAATGGCGAGAAGCCATGATGCGCAATACCGTCATGGTGAAAGCTCCGTTGCTCGAAAGAGAGGACGTCCGTGCATTATTAATGCGCCGTCCGTATGGCGTTCTTCGTAAGGCATGTCGACCGCAGCGGCTACTCGATACGGATGTTCAGCGCCCGCGCCATCCTGGCCAGCTCCTCGCGCTCGCGCTGCACGAATGCCGCGAACGCCTGCGGCGTATTGGTCACCACCCGGCTGCCCTGCTCCACCAGGATGCGTTCCATCTCCGCCGTACGCAACGCCTTGACGATCTCCGCGTTCAGCCGCGAAATGACGGCATCGGGCGTGCCCGCAGGCGCAAAGAACCCCGCCCACGCCTTGTGCCGAACCGCCGGCAAGCCCGCCTCCACGGCGGATTGCACCTGCGGCAGCGGTTCCACGCGATGCTCGCCCACCAGCATGAGCGGGACGAGCTTGCCAGCCCGGATCAGAGGTACGCTGCTCACCGGGTAGTCCCAGAACAGGTGCAGCTGACCTCCTGCCGCGTCGGTGAGCCCCTGCGTGGCACTCCTGTAGGGAACGTGCTGCAGCTCGATGCCCGCCTCCTGCATCAGCTGCATGGTGAGCAGATGAGTGAGTGTGCCGTTGCCCCATGAACCGAGCGTGATCTGCCCCGGCTTCGCGCGTGCCAGCGCAATCAGGTCCTTCATCGTCTTCACGCCGAGGCCCGGATGCGCGACCAGGAGAGGTGCCGTTTCCCCGTATTGCGTGATCGGAACGAATGCGTTGCGCGGATCGTAAGGCAGGTTGCTATACACGGCCGGCGCCACGCCCTGATCCGCGATCGTCCCGACCAGAAGGGTGTAGCCGTCGGCAGCCGACTTTGCAACATAGGCAGCACCCAGAGTGTGTCCCGCGCCGGGGCGATTCTCCACCAGCACTGGCTGTCCCAAAGGCCCGGCGATGCGGTCCGCCACCTGACGTGCGCGCACATCCGTGGTGGTGCCAGCAGAGGCGGGGACGATCATGCGAATCGGCTTGCTCGGATAGGCATTCGCCCGCGCCATTCCCGGCATGACCAAGGCTGCCAACCCACCCAGGATGAATCGACGTCTACAGATTCGATTCCACATGTCGACGATCAGTGTATTGAGAAACGCAGCGGGCGAGACTCGGCGGAGCGTGTCCCGACTTTTCGAGCCGGGCACGTAGCAATGTACACGGAAGTAGACGAGGATTCCCGGCCGTCCAAGACCCGCTACCGCGCAAACACGCATCCGCCTCGCACAGCCGACTTTCAACGGACGGCTACTGCGGTTCGATTCCCGCCATACGCAGTATCGATATCCATCTCGGCCGGTCACGCGCGATGAATGCGGCGAACTCCCCGGCGCTCCAGAGCGGATACTCCGCTGCGCTCATGGCGACATGGGTGCGCACGTCGGGCTGCTCGAGAATCCTGTTGATCTCGTCGTTCAGCCTCCGGACGATGTGATCGGGTGTGCCGGCGGGAGCAAACAGCCCGCCCCACGACCTCACGTCCATCTCGGGCATACCGACTTCCCGCGAAGACACCACATCGGGAAGCGTTTCCAGACGCTCGGTACACCCGGTCATCAGCGGAACCAGCTTCCCTGACTGGATGTAGGGAAGTGCGGACGACACGAACTCGAACATCACCGGTACGTGACCGGCAACGACGTCCTGCAAGGCAGCACACTGATCGAGATACGATCCCGCCAGAAGGGTGTAGCCGTCCGGTGCAGCGCGTGCCACCACTCCGGCACCAATGGTCCCGCTCGCCCCGGGCTTGTTCTCGACGACGACTTGCTGCTTCAGTACGCGTTGGAGGCGATCGGCGATCAGGCGGACGCGCGCATCGACGATCCCACCGGCCGGCCAGGGAACGACGATCTTGATCGGTCTGCCGGGGTAGGCATCAGCGCGCACCCTTCCCGGCATCGCCATCGCCGCCAAGGCGGCGATGATGAACCGGCGCTTGTTCTGATTGGTCGTCCGCATGACTCTGCTCGAGTATGTGCAGAAGGCGCTGGGTCGGGCATCAGTGCCTTCTGCCGATACGGGGCCTTATCGACGAAGGTCATGAAGGATACCTGCAAGCAGCCGTTCTCTACACCCGAAAGTTGAGAGATCGGATAACCGGAATCCACTTCTCCAAGTCCGACTTGAGAAATGCCGCGAACTGCTCCGGCGTCCCGGCGATGTTTTCGCTGCCAGCATCATGCATGGACTGTTGCACGTCCGGCGCCTGCATCGCCTGGACGATCGCGGCAGCGAGTTTGTCTATGACAGATCGCGGTGTGGATGGAGGCGCCATGAAGCCGCCCCATCCGTACAGCTCCAGCTGCGGCATGCCAGCTTCGAGAACAGTCGGCGCATCTGGCATGGCAGGCGCGCGCTTGGCACCGGTGACCAGCAACGCGTTCAACCTGCCGCTCTTGACAAAGCTGGCCGCAGCGTTGGTGTAGATGAAAGCCATTTGCACGTGACCTGCAACCAAGTCGGTCAGGACAGGTGCGTCTCCCTTGTAGGCAACCAACTTGATGTCCGTCCCGGTAACCTGCTTGAAGCGCTCCGCCGCAAGAAAGCCGGCGCCTGCTGCCACAGCACCATAGTTCAATGCTCCCGGCTTTGCTTTTGCAAGTGCGATCAGTTCCCCAATCGTCTGCACTCTCAGGGACGGAGGCACCAGCATTGCCAGGAATCCCCTTCCGTGCAGCGAAATCGGCGAGAAGTCTCGGATCGGGTCGTATAGCTGCTCGCCAGAAAATGCAGGGGCGAGCACCAGGCAAGTATTGTCGGCACGCATCAATGTATAGCCATCCGGTGCGGCACGAGAAAGATACTGCGCACCGAGCTGCCCCTGCGCTCCCGCCCGATTTTCGACCACGATCGACTGGCCTAGAATTCTTTCCAGATGCACCGTTGTGCGGCGCGTGACCACATCGGACACCCCACCCGCGGGCCATGGGACGATCATGCGAATCGGCTTGCTCGGGTAGGCATCCGCGAAAGCCATTCTCGGCGTCGCCAAAGCTGCCAAGCCACCAAGTATGAGTCGGCGCCTCGGGTAGTTTGTGTTCTTCATCGGCTCCCCTTCTGATCGGACTTCACAAAGACTTGCGCAATCAACCCTCCAGGCTGTCGCCTTGTTGAAATAAGCATTCAGACTGTGTACGAAGCACTTGAAACAGCCGCTCGGTCTCGGCAGATGGTGCTGCGCCGATTGCCTGGAGGAGATGCCGACGACAAAGCTGGTAGGTACTGATAGCCTCCGCCGCAGATCCGGTCTCCTGCTGGCACAGCATCAGCTTGCGATACAGCTCCTCGACATCGGGATCGACACTGAGCGCGCTCTGATAGAGCTTCGCGGCACCCGACCAATCGCCTATCGACTCGTGGTGCTGACCCAATGCTTTGACCAACCAAAGCCACTCGCAGCGCATGCGTTCCCGGGCAGCAAGCATCCAGGAGTGCTCGCTTTCTCTGGAAAAAAGATGACCGCGATACAGGTGGAGTGCCTCGATCGACAAGCGACTGAACTCGGCGCCGGCAACGGGCAGGGTCTTGAGCCGCGTCAGCTTGTCAGCAAATGCCCATGCGTCCACCCAGCAGACTTCCTGCTTGAGACGTACTTTGCCGTCTTGCATGAAAATGACATCATCACGGCCCAGGAGCTTGCGCAAACGATAGAGGGAAACCTGCAGCACATTCCTGGCATTGTCGCCATCGGAATCGGGCCACAGCGCATTCTTGCAAGGGACTGACCGCTGATGCCGTCAGGACCAAAAGATGATCGCCTTGAACAGATCGAGCAGACGATGCTGATTTTCGTCCGGTCTGTGGGAAGACCCGTCACACGATACGCTAAACGTGCCGAGTGCATGAATCGTAAGGACCCAGGCCAGCCGATGTCCAGACTCGGCGTGGGAAAGCCACGTTTTCGAAATGAGTTCGCGCACCCACACGGTTTCGACGTCATTGACGAGCGCGAAGTGCAAACAACTCAGCAAGCAACGACACGCTGATATGATGGGCCCATAGACACTGCCCGCCTTCTATGGCAGACAGACTTGCCCGTAGTTCGGCAAGAGCAGCTTCTGTGCTGCCGCGACGCAGGAGAACCAGCGCTCGACAAGCGGTCGTAAAACTTTCCACCGTGCGGTTGCCCCAGCGGCGCATTCGATCCCTGTGCTCCAGCAGCGATCGGTCGGCTTCGTCGAAGCGCCCCTCCGCCGCCAGGACCAATCCCGTCAAATGGTTGTTCATCACATCGGCAAGCGTATAGCCCAGCGTGCGCACTACCGTCATGGCCTCGTCGAGGTGTTTTCTTGCACCTGCAGGCTGCCCCTCTCCGAGATCGCAAGTCGCCATATGAATGTGATAGAACGATCTGGCCACCGGTCGCGCGCTGTTCATGAAGGGAGCAACCTTGGTTTCCAGGATCTCGCGCGCCTTCCGGTAGTCGCCCTGCAGAATTTGGACGACCGTCCCCAAACGTTCGAACTCGATCGCCATAGGGGACAGTCCCAATTCATCCCACACCTGCTTGGCTCGCCCTACCAGCAGCGTGCTCTCTTCCAGGTTTCCCTGAGAGTATTCGAGACAGATCCACCAGAAATAGAAGAACGACCGGTTCGACGCCGTCACCGCAGGATCGTCGACGAAAGGTTCGACGGTCGCAACTACTCGATCGCAGACGTCACCGTTTCCGTACATCCAGTTGTATCCGACAACGATAGCCGCTGCAGCTACCCGCTCGTTTGGATCCCGACTCTCGCTCAGATAACCAGTCAGGATCTCGATAAGCCGTCCAAGCTCTCGACGCTCGGTCTGTCGATAGAACATCGAGCGGGCCAGGGCGATTGTTCCCCTTACCAGAGTCGATTCGCTCACAGTAGGCTCGTCTCGCAGCAGAAGTTGCGCGAGGCGATCGATCCAGACATCCAGGCCGTTCCAGCCAACGCGCATGCTGAAATAGCTTTCCGCAGCGGTCGAGGCCGATATCACCCGACCTTCGTCATCGGCATCGTCGGCGAAGCGGTCGAACGCCGTAGTCAGTAATTCATGCGCCTTCTCGTGGTCGACTCCCAAGGAACATACGCCGAGCCAGTACAGCAACCAGGCGTCCTGCTCGATGCTCCCCATCGGCAGCATTCCGATCCACTGCCGTAGCGTCTGCCGGCGCCCTTGGCGCACCAAGCGATCCGCCTGTTTGCGGACGAGCGCCGCCGAGCTATCCCACGCCCCTACGCCAGCAAAAAGCAGAAAAGCATCTTCGACCTGCCCGGTAGCCTGCAGCAATGCAGCGGCACTATGTGCGACCTTCCGGTGCTCGGATGCGCCAAGCTGCTCACTTGCCTGCTCTTGCAGGAACGCTCTAAACAAGGCGTGAAACTGGAAGCTGACGTCTTCTCCGTAGCGCCGATCGGTGAAGAGATTGCGTTTGGCCAGGTCGGTCAGTACCCGCACGGCTTCGGGATCGCCGGTGATCGCCTGTGCCGTTTCTGCGGTAAGGCGTGGCAGGTAAGACATACGGATGAGCAGCCGCCGGATCGCCTCCGGCAGCGCATTCAGGATCTGCCCGGCGAAGTAATCGAACACCGTCTCCAGATTCGTGCTACGGGCACCTTGGTGCATCTGTCCGGTCTGGCGCAGCCGCTCAGCCATCAGAATCAATCCCGCTGCCCAACCATCCGTCTGCCCGTGGAGCGCCTTGAGGGCACTGTCATCGAGATCGGAATGCGCTCTTCCAATTCGTATTGCTTCGTCCGCATTCAGCTTGAGCGCCTGGAAATCCATAACCATGACTCGTTGTGCTGCACGCCAACGTGCGAGCTCGGATGGCACATCGGAGCGGCTGATCCCGCATATCAAGCGAGCATCAGGAAGCTCAGCGAGCGCAGTGTCGATCAAGGCGTGCAATTGCGAGCGTTCTGGCACCTCCTGGTAATTGTCGAGCACAAGCATGGCTCCATCAGGGAGCACCGCATACAGTTCGCGAAAGAAGCGCCGCGCAAAGCCGACGACATCGGCGGCAAACTCCTGTGTGAACAGTGGTAAGGACTTGATATTGGCTGGCATGAACTCCATGGCAGCCAGGCCCAGGTAATAGAAGAAACTGGCCGGATCAGCATCGCCGCCATCGAGCTGATACCAGAGAGTCGGAACCTTGCGCACTTCCAGATAGCTGGAAATGAGAGAAGTCTTTCCCGCCCCCGGTGGTGCCACGATCCATATCAGAGACTGGGCTCGAACCTCGTCCAGCAGCGCGAACAGTCGTTCGCGTCGAAGCAGCCCTTCGGTACGAGGTCGGGTCAGTTTCGCGAGCTTCGGCTGTGCCATGCCAAGCCTCCCCAGGGCAGCCGTGAAGACACTGGATGCGATCCACTTCAGGTTAATGCACCCTGCATCCTTACAGGCTACTGACTTCTCAAAACTGCAGCCAGCCTTGCAACAGGTA
>JAHCKU010000134.1 GCA_026125625.1 Burkholderiales bacterium
GCGCCGGCAGTGGCCAGGGCGGCCATGGACAGCGGTGTGGCCACGCGTCCCATCACCGACATGGAAGCCTATCGGCAGCAGCTCACGCAGTTCGTCTATCACTCCGGCCTGATCATGAAGCCGGTGTTCGCCGCCGCCAAGAACAATCCCAAGCGCGTGGTGTTCTGCGAAGGTGAGGAACAGCGCGTCCTGCGCGCGGTGCAGGTGGTGGTGGATGAGGGTCTGGCGCAGCCGATCGTGATCGGGCGCCCGGAGGTGGTCGATGTACGCCTGGAGAAGCTGGGGTTGCGCATGCGCCCGGGCCGGGACTTCGAGCTGGTCAACCCGAACAGCGATCCGCGCTTTCGCGACTACTGGCAGCTCTACTACGACATCATGCAGCGTCGCGGCGTATCGGTGGAGGTGGCCAAGCGCGAGGTCATCCGCCGCACCACCCTGATCGGGGCACTGATGGTGCGGCAGAACGAGGCCGATGCCATGATCTGCGGCACTTACGGCGAGTACGGCACGCATCTGTGGTACATCGGCAACGTGATCGGGCTCAAGTCCGGCGTCAACCAGTTCGCCGCCATGAACCTGCTGCTGATGGAGGATCGCACCATCTTCATCTGCGACACCTACGTCAACCCCGATCCCACGCCGGAACAGCTGGCCGAGATCACGCTGCTGGCTGCGGAGGAAGTCAATCGCTTCGGCCTCACGCCCAAAGTCGCGCTGCTGTCGCATTCCAATTTCGGCAGCGCACGCACGCCCTCCGCGCAGAAGATGAGCCGGGTGCGCGACCTGCTGGAGCAGATGGCCCCCGATCTGGAGGTCGAAGGCGAGATGCACGGCGATGCGGCGCTGGTCGAGGAGATCCGCATGCAGCGCTTCCCCAACTCCAGGCTCAAGGGCGAGGCCAATCTGCTGATCATGCCGACCCTGGATGCCGCCAACATCTCGTTCAATCTGCTCAAGGCGGTGGCGGGCGAGGGTATCACCGTCGGACCGATCCTGCTCGGCGCGGCGCAGACCTGCCACATCCTGACGCCGACGGCGACGGTGCGGCGTATGGTGAACATGACCGCGCTGGCGGTGGTCGAAGCGGGTAGCCCACGCACCTGAGTCCCGGACGGCAGCGGCGGTCCCGGATGCGACGTTGCGGATGCGGAAACGTGAATCGCGGCGTGGCAGATGCGCGCCATCGCGGCCCGTGGCACCTGCCTTGCTTGATGTCGCGTAGTCGGAAAGTGGAGCCCAGCCGCATGTACAGCGAAACGCTCAGACTGGTCGCGCATCTGCCGCAACGGCGCCCCACCGCGGGCCTGCCGGGACGCCTGGATCAACTGTTCCGCCACCTCGCCGTCGGCGACGGCCCGGTGCAGGAACTCGAGGACGAAATCTGGCATCTGTGGATGCAGCATCCGCATCGGGCTGCATCGCACGCGCTGGACCGTGCCGCCGACGATATCGCCGGGCAGCGCTTCGACCTGGCGGAAACCCGCCTGCATCGGCTGCGGCGTGCCTGTCCCGATTTTCCCGAAGCCTGGAACAAGAGTGCCACCCTCTACTATCTGCTCGAGCGCGACGAGGAGAGCGTGCAGGCGATCCATCGTACGCTGGAGCTCGAGCCGCGCCACTTCGGTGCACTGAGCGCCCTGGGCGAGATCTGCCTCGGGTGCGGCGACCGCGATGCTGCCATGCTCGCCTTCCAGGCAGCGCTGCGCATCAACCCGCATCTGGAAAGCGCGCGGGCCAGCCTGGAGGCTTTGCTCCAGCCCGGCGCCAGCGGTTTGCACTAGCCCGTCGCTCGACGAGCCCGAAATCCGGCTGACGGTTCCCGCAGCCGTTGGCCCTCGCCTTGCCGTGCGCTTGCCCCTATGCTTGCGCGCATGGACCTGCCTCTGCGTCACAGCCGGGTGCGGCCGCTACGTCTGGCCGACGCCGCTTCCATCGCCGTGCACGCCAACGACCACGACGTGTGGCGCAATCTGCGCGATCGCGTCCCGTTTCCCTACCTGCAGGCCGATGCCGAATGCTTCATCACCTCGGTACAGGCATTGCAGCCGCCCAGCATGTTCGCCATCGAGATCGATGGCGCGGCTGTCGGTGTGATCGGCTTCGAGCCGCGCCAGGACGTCGAGCGTCTGACCGCGGAAATCGGCTTCTGGCTGGGTCGCAGTTACTGGGGGCGCGGCATCATGAGCGAAGCGGTGCGTGCAGTGACGCAACTGGCGTTCGACCAGCATCGCCTGGTGCGGGTGGACGCCGGTGTATTCGAGTGGAACCCTGCCTCCATGCGCGTGCTGGAAAAGGCCGGATACGTGCGCGAGAGTGTGCGCCGCAAGGGCGCGATCAAGGCGGGACGGATCATCGATCTCGTGGTTTACGCGAGCGTGAGGAGTGAATCGTGAATACGCCTCGTACTGCTCTGGTGACCGGTGGCAACCGGGGTATTGGCTTCGAGATCTGCCGGCAACTGGCCGGGAACGGCGTGCACGTGCTGCTGGGCGCGCGCGATCGTGCTGCCGGCGATCAGGCGGCGCAGGCGCTGGCAAGTGAAGGAATGAGCGTGGAAACGCTCGAGCTGGACGTGAGCGATTCAAGGCAATGTGCGGACGCGGTACGGCAAGTGGCGGCGCGAACGCAGCGTTGCGACATCCTGGTGAACAACGCCGGCGTGATGCTGGATGCGCGGGGCAGCGGCGTTCTCGATGCGGCCGCCGACGTGTTTCACCAGACCTTCGAGACCAACGTATATGGGCCGTTGCGGCTGATGCAGGCGCTGGCACCGCTCATGTGCTCCCAGCGCTATGGCCGGGTGGTGAACGTGTCGAGCGGGTTGGGACAGCTGCACGACATGAACGACGGCACGCCCGCCTACCGCATGTCGAAGACCGCGCTCAACGCGCTCACGCGCATGTTCGCCGCCGCACTGCGCGAGGACAACGTGCTGGTGAATGCCATGTGCCCGGGCTGGGTGCGCACCCGCATGGGCGGGCCCAACGCGCAACGTACGCCGCAGCAGGCGGCGGATACGGCACTATGGCTGGCGACCCTGCCGGATGACGGTCCCAGCGGTGGCTTCTTCCGCGACCGGCAGCCGATTCCCTGGTAGCGTGCGCTCCCACTGGACGGGGGCCATACGCGCCACCAGCGGCTGCCGGGTGCCGTCGATCCGGCTATCGGGCGGCGCTTCGCACTGGGCGCAGCGCCGCCGGTTGCCTTGTCGCTAGAGGCCCAGGATCTTCTTGGCCTTGGCCAGCGTATCGACGGACTCCTGGTGCTTGCCGGCCTTGTGCAGGGCTTCGCCCTCGGCTCGGTACTTCTTGACGTCGGCCGCCTGCTCCGCGGTGAGCTGCGGATTCTTGGCCATCGCCTCGTCGATCGCCTTCATGTCCATCGGACAATGATTGGCCAGCGCGGAAGTCGCAAAGGCCAGGCCCAGGGCGGCAAACAGTGCGCGCATTTTCATGGTGGATCTCCTCTCGTGGTGAGTTGACTCGCGCAAGCGGACGCAAGCAAGGTTTCGAGCCGCATCCGAAGCGGGGGTTCCGCGGTTGCCCCAGACCGTCGGGTTGCGGAGACGGCAAGGGGGCGGACATGGGCAAGATGGGCGCGGACAATTAGAATAGCGTTGTGGAATCAAGTTTGCTTTCCGGCGTCCCGTGCCTCTGACCGTCTCTCCTGTCATATCCCGTTCCGCGCTCGTGCAGCGTCTGCGCCGTGCGCATGATCTGCCGGGGGAACCGGGCGTGCTGCACTACGTGCATCCGCAGGATTTCGTCGCCACACCGGCGGCGGTATTGGTGCCGCTGATCGGCCGGCCCGAAGGCGTCACCGTCATGCTCACGCAACGCACCGCGCACCTGAACGACCATGCCGGTCAGATCAGCTTTCCCGGAGGACGCGTGGACCCCGGCGACATGGACCGCATGCACACCGCGCTGCGCGAAGCAGAGGAGGAAACCGGCCTGCATCGCGATGCCGTGACCATTCTCGGCGCTCTGCCCGAATACGATATTCCCACCGGCTTTCGCGTCACCCCGGTGGTGGGATGGATCGATCCGCCGGTGGTGTTCGCGCCCGATCCCTTCGAGGTGGCCGAGGTGTTCGAGGTCCCGCTGTCGCACTTCCTGGAGCCGGAGAACCACCAGCGTCATAGTGACGAAAGGAATGGCAGGCGGCGTCACTACTATTCCATGCCGTATCACGGTCGCCACATCTGGGGGGCGACGGCCGGCATGCTGCACATGCTGTATCGTGTGCTGTGCTACGAGGAACCGAGCCGGGTCTAAGGTCTCAGAATCAGTCCCGATGAGCAGGGAGAAGGTGCCGGTGACCCCGGCAGTGCGGCAATTGCGCGCCGCCGGCGTCGATTTCACCGATCACCTGTACCAGTACGAGGACAGAGGCGGCACTGCCGTTTCTGCCCGGGAGCTGGACGTGGACGAGCACAGCGTGGTCAAGACTCTGGTGATGGAAGACGACGGCAGGCATCCTCTGGTGGTGCTGATGCACGGCGATCGGGAGGTTTCCACCAGGGAGCTGGCACGCGTGCTGGGGGTGAAGACGATCCGGCCCTGCAGCCCGGAAACCGCCAATCGTCATTCCGGCTACCAGGTAGGGGGCACATCGCCCTTCGGAATGCGCAAGCCCCTGCCGATGTACATGGAGCGCAGCATCATCCAGCTGCCCAGGATCTACGTCAACGGCGGCAGGCGGGGCTATCTGGTGGGGCTGCGACCCGCCGACGTGGTGGCAATTCTGCGTCCCACGCTGGTCAGCGTAGCTACCGAATAAGTCGCAATATCAATGGAGACAAACGACATGCTGCAAACCCAAGAACGCCGCACACATCTGGGCCGCCGTGCTTCTGACCTGCAGCGCGAGCAGGAACTGTCGATGCTGCGCACGGAAGTGGAAATGCTCATGACTGAGCGCGACCACCTGCTGCGTACCGCGGGTGCCGCAGCGATGTTCGTGGCCAAGCTCGACACCCATGTCCTCCCGGAAAACACCTACGAGGCGGCCGACATCCTGGCCAAGGTCATCAATACCCTGCCGGAAGAGACGCTGAAGGACGCAGTCGAGAGCGTGCGCACCACTTACGGTGAAACGCTGGGGGACAAATCGGCGCGCATGTCCTGAGCCATACGGCTCCTCGCCGCTTCCCCGCACAACCGGTCCGGGGAAGCGCAGCAGACGGCTTGAAGCCATTCTCGGAAGCCTGCGAGCGCAACAAGGCGCCGATCCTGTCGGTCCTGCGCGAGGCGTTGGCCGACCGTCGCTCGGTGCTGGAGATCGGCAGCGGGACCGGTCAGCACGCCGTGCATTTTGCCCGCGAGCTGCCCCATCTGACCTGGCAGCCCAGCGACGTTGCCGCCAATCTCCCCGAATTGCAGGCGGCATGCGCTGACGCCGGGCTGTCCAATCTGTTCCCGCCCATCGCCCTGGATCTGGACCGGGACTGGCCGACACTGACGTACGATGCCGTGTTCAGCGCCAATACCCTGCATATCGTTTCCTGGCCGCAGGTCGAGAGGCTGTTCGTCCACGCCGCCGCGCGCCTGCCCGCACGCGGCGTGCTCGCGATCTACGGGCCGTTCAACTATGCCGGCCGGTACACGGCCGAAAGCAACGCGCGCTTCGACCATATGCTGCGCGCACGCGATCCGCACAGCGGCGTCCGTGACTTCGAGGCGGTGGATGCGCTTGCGCGCGAGCAGGGCCTGGTGCTGGAGCGCGATCAGGCGATGCCGGCCAACAATCGCACGCTGATCTGGCGACGCACGCGAGAAATCGCGAGCGCCTGAGATCCTTCCCGGGGCATGCCACGCACCACACTGGGGCGTGATTCTTCTCGCATCGCATGCTAGCCTAGAGAAGCTCTGAACGAGTCTCGCGATGCATCTTGCCTCGTGCTTGTTCACAGCTTCCCTAGCCGAAGAAAATGACAAGGGGCGGTGACGTAGTCGCCACTCGTACCATGCCATCACCGATGCGCACGTCATCCACGCCGGTTGCTCGCGTCTCGGATGATTCCGCGACAACCGCAGCAGGCTGGTCGGCCGACCTCCGCCTGCGCTTCGAGCAGCGTGCGGGGCGCTGCGTGCTGGCCGCACGCGAACATGGCGGCCCGCTGCGCGTGCAGCGGCCGCTGTACCAGGAAGGCGACGCAGTCTGTCAGGTGATCGTCGTTCATCCTCCGGGTGGGATCGTCGCCGGCGATCGGCTCGCGCTCGACATCACGGCGTGTACCGCAGCCCACGCGCTGCTCACCACGCCCGGCGCGAGCAGGTGGTATCGCTCCATCGGCCCCGAGGCTGCGCAGCAGGTCGCGCTGACGCTGGAGCCGCAGGCGGTGCTGGAGTGGATGCCGATGGAGTCGATCGTGTTCGATGGCGCACGCGTCGACCAGCAGCTGCGCGTCGACCTGGGCGAGGCCGCGCGCTACATCGGGTGGGAGATCACCTGCTTCGGACGCACCGCCTCGGGCGAGCGCTTCGAGCAGGGACTGGTGCGCCAGCGCACCCGGATCTATCGCGGTGCGCGGCCGCTGTTCGTCGAGCAGGCCCAGCTCGATGGCGGCAGCGCCCTGCTGGACTCGAAGGCCGGGTTGGCCGGCTATCCGGTGAGCGCGCTGATGGTGGCTGCAGGCTACGAAGCCGCGGGCGAGGTGCTGCAGGCCATGCGTGCCACGCCCGTGACGGGTGATGATCTGGCCGGCGTAACCGTCATGCCCGAGGTCACCATCACTCGTTACCTCGGCCGCTCCGCGCAGGCGGCACGCGAATACTTCACCGCGCTATGGCAGCTGCTGCGCCCCCACATGCTCGGACGGCAGGCAGTGGTGCCGCGCATCTGGAGTTGTTGAAATGCTCAATGCATCGTTGTTCACGTCATCTGCTGGAGCGACCAAGTCATGGAGTTGACCCCCCGGGAAAAGGACAAGCTGCTGGTGTTCACCGCAGCCTTGCTGGCCGAGCGGCGCAAGGCGCGCGGCCTCAAGCTGAACTATCCGGAAGCCGTGGCCTTCATCAGCGCTGCCATCATGGAAGGCGCGCGCGATGGCCGTTCCGTGTCCGACCTGATGAGCCATGGCGCCACCCTGCTCAAGCGCGAGGACGTCATGGAGGGTGTGCCGGAGATGATCCCGGAGATCCAGGTGGAAGCGACCTTCCCGGACGGCACCAAGCTGGTGACCGTGCACCATCCCATCGTCTGAGCATGCACGATTTCCAAACACGCGGATCGTTTGCGGCGCCTGCCTTCGAACGAAAAGGACAGAACGATGATTCCAGGTGAAATGAAGATCCGGCCCGGCGAGATCGAGCTCAACGCCGGGCGTAAGACGGTGGGCCTGACAGTGGCCAACACCGGCGATCGTCCGATCCAGGTCGGATCGCACTATCACTTCTTCGAAACCAATACGGCATTGAAATTCGATCGACAACAGGCCTATGGCTATCGCCTGAACATTCCGGCGGGGACCGCCGTGCGCTTCGAGCCGGGTCAGGAGCGTACCGTCGAACTGGTGGAGCTGGCGGGCGATCGCGTGGTGTACGGCTTTCTTGGCAAGGTGATGGGGAAACTCTGATGGCAACGAAGATCACGCGTTCGGCCTATGCCGAGATGTTCGGCCCCACCACCGGAGACAAGGTGCGTCTGGCCGATACCGAGCTGTGGGTGGAAGTGGAGAGGGACCACACCCTCTACGGCGAGGAAGTGAAGTTCGGCGGCGGCAAAGTCATCCGCGACGGCATGGGGCAGAGCCAGCGGCGTGCGGCCGAGGTCGCCGATTCGGTGATCACCAATGCGCTGATCATCGATCA
>JAHCKU010000135.1 GCA_026125625.1 Burkholderiales bacterium
CCCGCACCCGGAATCGCTTCGCCGAAGGGCATCTCCTTGGCGTCGGCAGGAAGGACGGCGTGATCGGAACAGACGGCATCGATCGTGCCGTCGGCCACACCTGCCCGCAATGCGTCACGGTCGCGCGCGGTGCGCAGCGGTGGAAGCAGATTGCAGCGCGCATCGAAAAAGCCGACGTCGAGCTCGGTCAGGTGCAGATGTGCGGCTGCGACGTCACAGGTGACGCGCAGGCCTTCACGCTTGGCGGCGCGCATCAGGGTGACGGCATCGGCGCTGGACAGGCGGCACACATGGACACGAGCGCCGGTCTCGCGCGCCAGGATCAGGATCGCGGACAGCGCGATCGTCTCGGCGGATACCGGGATGCCCGGCAGGCCGAGACGCGTGGCGACTTCGCCGTCATGCGCGACGCCGCCGGCAGCGAGGCTGCGCTCCTGTGGATGCAGCCACACCGGGAAATCGAACGTGGCCGCGTACTGCAGGGCTCGCCGCAGCACGCGCAGGTCACGCAGCGGCACGTCGGCCTGGCTGAATCCGATACAACCGGCGGCTTGCAGTTCGGCCATCTCGCTCAGGCGCTCACCTTTCAGGCCCTGAGTCAGGGCGCCCAGGGGATAGATACGGGCGCCGGTCACCGCTCGTGCCGAGGATTTGAGCCGTTCGACCAGACCGGGCTCGTCCAGCGGCGCATCCACGTCGGGCGGACATATCAGGCTGGTCACGCCGCCGGCCGCAGCCGCCCTGGCCTCGGCCGGGACCGCGGCCACGCGCGCGCACAGATCGACCAGGCCCGGACACACGTACAGACCGGAGGCATCGATGATCTGCTCGGCCCGGAAGCTGTCGGGCGTGCTGCCCAGGGCCACGATGCGCCCCTGCGCCACGGCCACGTCACCCTGCGCCTCGGTCTGCGCCAGCGGGTCGACGAGGGTCGCGTTGCGGATGAGCAGCTTCATCGGCGGAGAAGCTCACGTACGGCAGACGAGCGCACCAGGTGCGCTCGTCCACCGGCTACTTTGCACTGCGCCAGGCGCACACGCGTCATCTCAGTTCCCCGCCAGGATGCTCATCACCGCCATGCGCACCGCGATGCCGAAGGTGACCTGGGGCAGGATCACCGACTGCGCGCCGTCGGCCACGGACGATTCGATCTCGATGCCGCGATTCATCGGCCCAGGATGCATGACGATCGCATTCGGGCTTGCCAGTGCAAGCTTCTCCGCGGTCAGTCCATAGCACTTGAAGTATTCCCGCGCGCTCGGCAGCAGTGCGCCGTCCATGCGCTCGTTCTGCAGACGCAGCATGACCACCACGTCCACGTCGCGCAGACCTGCCGACATGTCGTGAAACACGTGCACGCCCAGACGCGCGACCTCGACAGGAATCAGCGTGCGCGGTCCGATCACGCGCACTTCCGGCACGCCGAGCGTGGTGAGCGCATGGATCTCCGAACGCGCCACGCGCGAGTGCAGCACGTCGCCGACGATCGCCACCCGCAGCCCGTCGAACCCGCCCTTGTAGTGACGAATGGTGAACATGTCGAGCAGCGCCTGCGTCGGATGGGCGTGGCGGCCATCCCCGGCGTTGACCACGTGGATGTGCGGTCCGACGTGGCGCGCGATGAGGTGAGCCGCACCGCTCTGGGCATGGCGCACCACGAACATGTCGGCATTCATGGCCGACAGGTTCGCCACCGTGTCCAGCAGCGTCTCGCCCTTGGTCTGGGACGAGGTCGCGATATTCAGGTTGACCACATCGGCCGAAAGGCGCTTGGCGGCGATCTCGAAGGTGGTGCGGGTACGCGTGCTCGGCTCGAAGAACAGGTTGAAGATCGACCGTCCACGCAACAGCGGCACCTTCTTGACTTCGCGCTCCGTAACCGAGATGAAGGAACGCGCGGTATCCAGAATCTGCAGCAGTATCTCGGCCGGCAGGCCGTCGATGGTCAGCAGATGGCGCAGCCGCCCTTCCGGCGTCAGTTGCGGGTTGGTGCTCATGCTTTGGCTTCCCGCGCAACCAGCATCAGCGACAGGCGCTCCGAGGCCGGATCGCTTTGCAGTTGCACGAGGTGACCCCGCGCGACCGTCACCTGCGCTCCGACATACTGTGGGCAGATCGGCAGCTGCCGCTCCCCGCGGTCCACCAGCGCTGCGAGCCGGATCGAAGTCGGGCGTCCGAAGTCGAAGATCTCGTTCATCGCGGCGCGAATGGTGCGGCCGGTGTACAGCACATCGTCGACCAGGATGATATGGGCATCGTCGACCTCGAACTGCAGGTCGGAGGGCCGCACGCCCGCGGACAGCCCCTTCTTCTTGTAGTCGTCACGATAGAAGGCCACGTCTACCGAGCCCAGCGGCGTACGCAGCCCGAGCATGCGATGCAGGCGGCGCGCCACCCACACCCCGCCCGTATGAATGCCGACCAGGCAGATGTCGTCCCTCAAATCGGCGCGGATCGCCTCCGCCAGGCGCTCGAGGAGCTGTTCGGCATCAGGCAGGTGCATGAGTGCTGTCGAAGTACGCCTGCAGTATGTGCTGGGCCGCCACTTGATCGAGCATGTCCTTCTGCCGGCGTCCGCGAATGCCGATGTCGGACAAGGACGCGCTCGCTGCGTGTGAGGTCAGGGTTTCATCCACCAGCAGGGCCGGCACACGGAAGGTCGCGGTCAGCTGCCGGGCAAAGCGCTCGCAGCGCCGGACGAGATCATGGGTGCTTCCTGCAGGAGGTGTCGGGCGGCCGACCACGAACAGCACCGGCACCCATTCGCGCACCAGCGGCGCCGCGGATTCGATGCGCTGCGCATCGGAGCGAACCACCAGAGTGGTCAGCGGATGCGCCAGGCGCAGCTCCAGCTCTCCCACTGCCACACCCACGCGCCGTTCGCCGAAATCGAAAGCCAGCACGTTGCCGCGCGCGGGCAGGGCGGTGGCAGGCACAGCAGCCTCCGCGGCCCCGCCGAGAGCATCCGGCATCGGGCTGCCGCTGCCACGGCGCTCAGGCGTGGCCGACATCATCGGAAAGGCGCGTCGGATCGATTCCCAGGAGATCCATGGCCGCCTGGAAGCGCCGCTCCGGCGGCACGTCGAACACCACATCCACGTCGGCCGGCACGGTCAGCCAGGCATTCTGGCCCAGTTCCTGTTCCAACTGCCCCGCCGCCCACCCCGCGTACCCAAGAGAGACCAGGATCTGCTTCGGCCCTCGTCCCTGCGCCACCGCTTCCAGGATGTCCTTGGAGGTGGTCAGGCCGATTTCGTCCGTCACCGTCAGGGTGGACTGCCAGGAACCGGACGGCCGGTGCAGGACGAAACCGCGGTCGACTTGCACCGGCCCCCCGAAATAGACCGGAAGATCGGCCCATTTACGGTCGTTCAAGGCAATGTCCACCTGATCGAACAGACCCTCAAGAGTCATCTCGATCGGGCGATTCACCACCAGGCCCAGCGCGCCCTGCTCGTTGTGCTCGCAGATGTAGGTCAATGTCCGCGCAAAATTGGGATCGGCCATGTTCGGCATGGCGATCAGGAAATGGTGCGTCAGGTTCACGGACTGCATCGCCGCATTCTAGCAGGCACGCTCGTCACGGCGGTTCGCAAGTGGAGAAATCAGGCCCATGATTTTGTTAAGATTCGGCGTGGCTGACGTATTCCAATCGGCCTCATCTCCTAGGGCCTTACTCTGGCTACAGAAAAAGAGCTGGCGGCGTTCCTTGCGGATGTCGAGCGGCGCGCGTTCAAGCAGGCCGTATTCGCGGTTCGGGACGAGCAGATCGCTCTCGACCTGGTGCAGGATGCCATGCTGCGGCTGGCCGAGAAGTACGGCGGCAAACCGGCCGGTGAGCTTCCGCTGCTGTTTCAGCGCATCCTGCAGAACGCCATCCGCGACCACTATCGGCGCCACCGCGTCCGATCGCTGTGGACCACTTTGCTGTCCTCGTTCCAGAGCAAGGACGACGAAGAGCACGATCCGCTCGATTCGCTGGAGGTGCAGGACGGGGCCAACCCTTTCACCGGCCCTGCCGAACACAGCGAGCGCAGCCAGGTGATGGGTATCATTGAACAGGGGTTGGCCGGCTTGCCGGCACGTCAACGTGAGGCCTTCCTGCTACGTTACTGGGAGGAACTCGACGTTTCGGAAACGGCAAAAGCGATGGGATGCTCGGAGGGCAGCGTGAAGACTCACTGCTCGCGCGCGACCCGTTCCCTCGCGCTGTTCCTCAAGTCGAGGGGAGTCGGGTTGTGAGCGAGGACAGAGAGCTGGGACGCAAGATCGCCGATCGGCTGAGCGAGGGCCTGGACGGCCTTCCGCCCCATGTCGCCCAGCGTCTGGCCGTCGCCCGGGCCAAGGCAGTCGCCCGCTTCTCGGAGGTTTCCGCCGCGCCCACGGGCACCGCCGGCACCGGCATGCTGCAGTGGCTCAGCCGCTTCGGTCCGCCACGCCTGCTGGCGCCGGTCTTCGGTCTTGTGGTGGCGCTGCTCATCATGCTCTACTGGCAGGAATCGCAGCATTCGGAATTGAATTACGCGGACAACGCCGACCTCGATACGCAGATGCTTGCGGACGAATTGCCGGTGACCGCGTACCTCGATCAAGGGTTCGAGATTTGGCTCTACCATCAAAACCCACTCGACGCGCAGCAATAGCCGCGCTGGCCGGGTTGGCGCTGGCGCTGACGCACGGTGCGCGTGCGCAACAGCAGGGCCTGGACTGGTCGCAACTGAGCCCCGACCAGCAGCGCATTCTGGCGCCGCTGCGCGAGGAGTGGTCGAGCATCGAGCCGGCACGCCGCGAGAAGTGGGTGGGCATCGCCAAGCGCTATGAGACACTTACCCCGCAACAGCGCGAGCGGTTGCAGACGCGCATGCGGCAGTGGGCTGAGCTCAATCCCGAGGAGCGGGCGCAAGTGCGGGAGCGTTACCGGCTGCTGAAGGAAATGCCGCCGGAGAAGCGCGAGGAGATCAAGCGCAAGTGGCGCGAGTACGACAGTCTCACCCCCGAGGAGAAGGACACGCTGCGCCAGGCCTATCCGTCCCGGCCACCCAAGCCCTGAGGCCGCCTCCCCTCCCGGAGCAGGCATCGCCGCCAAGCCTGTGGACGCGCTTCGCCAGTATCTGCTACGAAGCCGTTTCCCTGGTACCGATCCTGTTCATTGCCGGCTATCTGTTTCTGGCGCTGGCCCATGAAGCCCGCAGTCTGCCGATGCGTACCCTGTTTCAGTTCTGGGTGCTGACCTGGGTCGGCGCCTACTTCGTGTACTGCTGGACGAAGAGCGGGCAGACCCTGGCCATGAAGGCATGGCGGCTGCGCGTGGAAACCATGCACGGGCAGCGCCTGAGCGTGGCGCAGGCAGTGGTCCGTTATCTCGCGGCAGTGCTGGGCCTGGCTCTGCTGGGTGTCGGATTCCTGTGGATGCTGGTCGATCCCCAGCGCCAGTTCCTGCACGATCGCCTGCTGCGCACGCGCGTCGTGCGTGCCGATTGAAGACCCGGCACCACGCAACCCGCATCAACCCCGTGCAGTAGTCTTGCAACAATCTGCCAGGGCTAACGCCGTTCCAGGCGATAGATCAACGTCAGCGCCAATGTCAGGAACAGAGCAGTCGGTGCGATGGCCGCCAGCAGCGGAGGCCATCCGGCAAGCATGCCGGCATGGCCGAACAGCCGGCTCAACAGGTGGAAGCCCAGGCCGAGCATGATGCCGGCAAAAATGCGCGTGCTCACCCCGCCCTCGCGCACGTTCATGTAGGCGAACGGCAGTGCCAGGAACATCATCACCACCACCGCCAGCGGATAGATGATCTTGTTCCACAGCGCAATCTCGTAGCGTCCGGAATACTGCTTGTTCTCGCGCAGATGCTGCACGTAGGAGAACAGCGTCCATAGTGACATCTTGTCCGGCGGAAGCAGCAGGACGTTGAGGATGCGCGGCGTCAACACCGAATGCCATGGCGTCTGGGCCAGGTGCTCGACCGACGTTTCATCATCCTGAAAGCGCGTCAGCATGACGTCCTGCAACTGCCATTCGTTGTCGCGCACGTACTTGCCGGCGTGCGCCAGGCTGATGCTGCGCAGCCGGTAGTCTTCGTCGAACTCGTAGATCTTGATTTCCTGCAGCGTGGTGTCGTGCAGGATGCGGCCGACATTGACGAAGCTGCCGGCGTCCTTCACCCAGATCCCCGAACGGAACGCCGATACCGCCACGTCGGCGTCGGTCTGACGCAGCTTCAGGCGCTGGCCGGCCTCCTCCGACCAGGGCGCGACGAACTCTCCCACGACAAAGGCCACCGCCGCGAAACCCAGACCGATCATGACCAGGGTGCGCGCCAGCGCCTGGATCGAAACACCGGCAGTGCGCATCACCGCGTATTCCGAGTGCAGCACCAGCTGTGCGAGCGCGAACATGGTGCCGATCAGCACCGCCACCGGAAACAGCTCGTACAGCCTGCCGGGCAGTTCCAGCCCCGCCAGCACCAGCGCCGGCATCAGCGGGTAACGGCCCTTGGCCACGTCCTCGAGCTGCTGGATCAGATCGAAGAAGCTGAACAGCATGAGCAGGCCGATCAGGACCAGGACGACGCTGGCGACGATCTGCCGGGTGAGATAGCGCCGCAGGATCCTCATCGCCCGAACCACGCCCGCAGCTTGCCCATGCGCCACAGGAACAGCACCACCAGCACGAGGAACATGATTCCGTGCACCAGCCACATGCCGATGCTCGCCGGCATCTTCTCCTGCGCGATCCAGGCCTGCGACATACTCACCAGATTGCTGTAGATCATGAACACCGGCACCGCCATGATGATGTTGGCGAAGCGGCCCGTGCGCGGGTTCACCGCGCTCATCGGAATGGCCATGAAGGCCAGCACGATGCTCGAGATCGGCAGGCCGATGCGGAAGGCGAGCTCCGCCAGATGCACCGGCGTGGGTTGTGCCAGCAGCTGGTCGGTGCTCTGCGATTTCTGCGAGGGCATGAAGCGCTTGCTCTCCTCGCGTTCGACCAGCACCGCGTAGCGCTCGAACGACACGATGCGGTAGTCGGCCTGACCGGGCGTGCCTTCGTAGCGCCGGCCGTTGAGCATCACCAGGTAGCGATCGCCCTCTGGCGTGGTTTCGACGTAGCCGCGACTGGCCACCATCACACCCTGCTTGCCGTTCTGCTCCGAATGCACGAACACGTTGGCAACCTGGGTCAGATCCGCCGACAGCTTCTCGACGAAGAACACGCGATCACCACGCTTGGTTTCCTTGAACACGCCCGGCGCGATGGCCGAGACATCGTCGCGGTTCTCCAGCTGATGTCTATACTGTTCGGCCTTGGTTACCGCCCATGGCGTCAGGTACAGGCTGAGGACGCTCACCGACGCCACGATCGGAACGGCGAACAGGAGCACGGGCTTGAGCCAGGCCAGCAAGCCCTGACCGGAGCTCTGCCACACCACCATCTCGGAATCGCGATAGGCGCGCGTCATGGTCAGCAGCACGGCAAGGAACAATGTTGCCGACAGCAGCACCGACAGGTAGCCGAGCGCGCTGAAGCCCATCAGCGTCACCACCGCGTCGGCCGGAATGCGTCCGCGTGCGGCCGAGCCGAGCAGGCGTATCAGTTGCGAGGTGAAGGTGATGGCCAGCAGGACGATGAACACGCCGACCCCGGCCGCAGCGAACTCGCGCAGGGTGGAGCGCATGAAGATCATTGCCGCTCCCCCTCGTTCCCGGCCTGCCCCGCTGCCGTGGCATGGGCAAGGATCACTTTGACTTGTGGCGGGC
>JAHCKU010000136.1 GCA_026125625.1 Burkholderiales bacterium
TGTGGAGGCGGTGTGCCGGGTCCTGGCAGCGGCCAGTGAGCCGGGGAAGCGCAATATCAACAGACCGTCAGAGTCTGGTCGACAGTCCCTGATAGAGCACCGGACCGGTCGGCAAGCCGGTGGGGGATCCGCCCTCGGGTTCGACGCTCATGGCGAGGCCGCGCACATCGTTGACGACCTCCGACAGCTCCGGCGGGAGCACCAACCGCTGCGTCTGATGCGTGGTGATCAGTCCTAGCGACACTGGCCTGGCATCCTCGTCGGGCAGCATCCACAGCTCCCATGCGGTGCCAGGATCCATCTGCGCATGCCCGATCACGCGCACGCGCAATTCCTTGTAGCCCTTGTCGTCCATGTCCCATGACACCGTGATGTGGGGTTGATGGTTCTGATCCTGCAGGACCACGACCATGGTGTCCGTGTGCAGATCGCCGCGCGTCATGGCGAGCAGTGCGATCAGGCCCAGCGCCGCTGCAGTGCTGGCGAATGTGGCGCCGCGCCAGAAGCCGAGGTTGTGCCAAAGGCCAGCGGATGGCCGGGAAGGGCCATCGAGCCGGCGTTCGATGTTCGTCCATACGCGCGGTGACGGCTCGATCGGCGCCAGCGCCTGATCCAGCGGTGCGAGGCGCGTCTGCCACGCCTGCACCCGGCGGCGCAGACGCACGTCGCTCGCCAGCCAGCGCTCGAAGCGCTGGCGCGCACGCCCCTGCAGCGTTCCCAACGCATATTCGGCCGCCAACGTGTCCTGAATCTGGTCCGAGCGCGGCTTCATGAGATCGATTCGCCCTTTATCTCCAGGCAATCACGCAGGCGTTCCAGGCCGCGTCGCACCCAGGTCTTGACCGTCCCCAATGGCTCGCGCAGATGCGCAGCCAGCTGGACATGCGACAACCCGTGCACATAGGCGAGGGCCAGGCTCTGGCGCTGCTGCGCGCTGAGCGTTTCCATGCATTCGGACAGGGCGCGTGTGGTGCGATCGGTTTGCAGGCGTTCTCCCGGGCCGAATGCCTGGTCCGGGATGGTTTGCACCAGCACGTCGTAATCTTCGCTGCCGCGCTCGACGTCGGGACGGCGCAGCCAGTCCAGGGCGCGATTGCGCACGATCGTCGTCATCCACGTCATCGGCGCGCTCTTCTGCGCACTGTACTCGGTGATGTGGTTCCAGATGCTGATAAAGCTCTCTTGCAGGATATCCTCGGCCCAGTCGTGGCGGCGCACGATACGCAACGCCACCGCGTACAGCCGCGCTGCGCTGTTCTGGTACAGGCGGGCAAAGGCATGCCGGTCGCGCAGGGCGCAGCGCGCGATCAGTGCCGCCAGATCACCGTCTTCAGACATGCGCGCTTGGCGGCGCGTGCTCATCCAGCCCGATATACGTCATCACTGGTCTTCCGCCTTGCGTCCCCGGTTCTTCTGCCACAGCACGTCCGCGCCGCCCTGGCGCCGGTTGAGTACACGCGCCAGGACGAACAGCAGGTCGGACAGCCGATTCAGATACTGCAGTGAATACGAGGTGTTCGGCTTCGCGGATGCAAGCGATGCCAACCGGCGCTCGGCGCGCCGGCAGACGGTGCGAGCGACATGGCACAGCGCGGCGGAGCGGGTGCCGCCCGGGAGGATGAACTCCTTGAGGGGCTCGAGCGCAGCGTTGTAGCGCTCCAGCACGCGTTCCAGCGCGCTCACCTGGTCGGCACGGATCGCCTCGTATCCAGGGATCGAGAGCTCTCCGCCGAGATCGAACAGATCGTGCTGGATCTCGGTCAGACAGGCGCGCAGATCCTCATCCAGGGGTTCGGTGAGCAGCATGCCGAGGCAGCTGTTCAACTCGTCCACCGTCCCCAGCGCCTCGATGCGCGCGTCGTCCTTGGGCACACGCGAGCCGTCACCGAGGCCGGTGGTACCGTTGTCGCCAGTTCGGGTATAAATCTTGGTGAGGCGGTTCCCCATGGGAGATGCACTCGTCACGATGAGTCGAAATTATAGGGCCGTATCGGCGTGCGCACCTGCAGCCCCGGTTGGCTGCATCGGAATTGACGTGTTTCCTGCGGTGTGGCGGGATAGACTGCGTTCGACGAGGCCGCCAGGCAGCCTATGAATCCGTTCGCACGTTCCATCACCACTGCCACCGCCGGCGCACGCGCGGTGCGTACACGTCCGGGGCGCTGGGGCCGCGTGCTGGCCTGGACGGCACTGGTCGCCGGTCTGGCTGCCACCGTAGCGCTATGGATGCAGAACGAACGCGCTGCGCGGGCGCAGGTCGACCGCGTGCTGGAGCGGCGGCTGGAGCTGGTGCAGGCCCGCCTGGGCGAGAGTTTCTCCATCTATTCCGCGCTGCTGCTGGCGGCGCGCGGGTGGTTGGCCGGCCCGCATCCAGTAGATGAACGCAGCTGGCGCGCATTCGTGGAGACACTCGATCCGCAGCGGCGTGCACCCGGCTTGCATCATCTGGCTTTCGCCATGCGTGTTCCCACTGGAGAAATGCCGTTGACGGCGCGCACCGATGCCTTCGACGCAGGCGGCGCACGCATCGGTTCGACCCGCATCCTGCGTGCGGAGCCGCCACTGCCCCCACGGCTCTCCGGATACGACCTGATGACCCATCCAGTAGTCGCAGAGCTGTTGCATACAGCCGACGGCGGCAGCGAGCCGGTGGTATCGCCCGCGGTACGCCTGCATCGTCGAGACCAGCCGCGGATCCTGGTGGTGTTGCCGGTCGAGCCGCATGCCGCCCGGCCACTGCCCGGGTATGCGATCGCTTTCGTGGACATCGCCGCGTTGATGCAGTGGATTGCCGGGATGGCATTGGCCGATGTGGTGGTCCAGGTTTACGACGGCCCATCGGTTGCAGAGGGCCGGCTTCTCTATCGCTCCCCCGGTGAAGCGGCGGTACAACTTACACGCACGAGCCTATTGCACGTGGAGGATCGTGTCTGGACGGTCACGGTGGCGCCGAATGCGCAACTGCGCAGGGCAGTGGCGGATAACACGTCCACTGCGATTCTCGTCGCCGGTTCGGCAGTGAGCCTGCTGCTGTTCCTGTCGCTGCTCGGTCTGGCCAGCGGGCAGGCGCGCGCTGCCATGCTCGCGTTACGTATGAGCGATGCCGCGCGTGCGCGCGAGCGGCGATTCAGCCAGCTGGCGCGGCACGCCCCGATGGGCGTGTTCATCGCCGATCCCGGCGGCCGCTATGTATTCGTCAACGCCCACTGGCGACGCCTCTCGGGCTTGAGCGATGCCGGGGCGAGCGGCGATGCCTGGGTGGACGCGCTGCATCCGCAGGATCGCGAACGCGTCCTGGCAGCCTGGCGCGAGGCGGTGCGCGCAGGCGCGGCGTTCCAGCAGGATTGCCGGCTGCTCGATCGCTTCGGGACCGAGAACTATGTCAGCTTCTCGGCGATTCCGGAGCGCGACGAGCACGGCGACATCGTCGCCTACATCGGCACCTGCATGGATATCACCGCGCGCCGGCGTGCGGAGCTGGCCCTGACTCGCGCCAACGAGGAGCTCGAGCAACGCGTACAGAGTCGAACGGCGGAACTGGAACAAGCCAATGCCCACCTCAGCCGCGAGGTGGAAGAGCGCCGCCGCGCAGAACGCGAGCGCGTCGAGATTCTGCAGCGGCAGGCGGCGCTGCTGGACAGCATTCCCGACATGGCCTGGCTCAAGGACAGCGAGCTGCGCTTTCTCGCCGTGAACGAGCGTGTGGCTGCTTTGTTCCGCGTGAGCGAGCAGGACATCGTCGGCAAGAACGATTACGACTTCATGCCGGCCGAGGTGGCGCGGCACAATCGGGAAGAGGATCTGCAGGTGCTGCACACCGGTCGCACGCTGCGACTGGACGACATGGACGCTACGGTACGCAGCGCTGGTACGAGGTGGTGAAATCGCCGGTGCTGGACGAGCATGGGCGGGTCATCGGTGTGGCCGGTGTGGCGCGCGACATCACCGAGCGCAAGCGTGCCGAGGATGCGTTGCGTGCATCCAACGCCCGCCTGCAGGCGCTGGCCGAAGAGCTGGGCATGCGTGCGCATGCGCGCTCGGCGATGAACGAGCTGAGCGGCGTGCTCGGTGCCTGCGCCACGCTGGAGGATGGCCAGGCGGCGCTGGTCCGGCATCTGGCGGCGTTGTTTCCGGAGGGTTCCGGCTGCCTGTACTGGTGTTGCGGCGATGGCAAGGAGGCCGCGTCGCTCGTCAGCTGGGGCGCGGAGTCGGGCAGCGCGAGCACGATGACATTCGATCAGTGCCTGGCACTGCGTCAGGGCCAGCCCCATCACCTGCGTCTGGGCGTATCGGCACCGGCCTGCGCACACCTGCTGCGCGTGCCCGGAGGCGGCGCGGTATGCGCGCCGCTGAATCTGGGCGAACGGCTGGCGGGACTGCTGTACTGGGAGGGTCCGCACCTGCCGGATACCGTGGACGAGGCGCTGGCGATCGAGCGCGACACCGCTTGGCGGCAATGGACCTGCGCGGTGGCCGAATACCTCGGGCTGGCGCTGTCCAATCTGGCATTGCGCCATACGCTGCAGATCCAGGCACGGCACGATCCGCTCACCGATCTGTTCAATCGCCGCTACATGGAGGAGGCGCTCGAGCGGGAACTGCGTCGCGCCGATCGCAGCCGCCGGCCGATGGGCGTCATCATGGCCGACCTGGACCACTTCAAGCGCTACAACGACACGCTCGGCCACGACGCCGGCGATCGCCTGCTGGTGGCTCTGGCCGAATGCCTGCGTGCGCAGGTGCGCGCGGGCGACATCGTGTGTCGCTACGGTGGAGAGGAGTTCCTGATCATTCTCCCCGAGACATCGCTCGATCTGGTGACGCAGCGGGCGGAGGAGCTGCGCGAGACCGTGGCGCGTCAGCTCGGCAGCTTCGGGGGCGATGCCGTGCCGCCGGTGACCATGTCGCTGGGCGTGGCGCTATATCCGATACATGCCGGCGATGCCGCGAGCCTGATACGTGCCGCCGACGCTGCCATGTACCGGGCCAAGCGCAGCGGTCGCAATCGCGTGGAGATCGCCGAGACGGGCGAATCGACTCCCCCGCCTCAGAACGATTCCATGTCGGCGACCTCCAATTCGAGGTAGCGCTGCTGCACGTTCCTGCGATGAATGCCGGGGTAGCCGCCCCAGTCGCGATAGGCCGGCAGTTGCGCCTCGTCCACGGCTTCCAGCAGACTGCGCCGCTGTGCGTACAGGCGTTGCACCAGCATATCCAGCTCGAGCAGATAGCTGCGCGTGCGCGTCGCGGCGTATACATCCGCCACCGGACCATGTCCGGGAACGACGTGACGTGCGGACAGCCGTGCCAGACGCTCGATCACCGCTGCCCACTCGTGCAGTTGGCCGTCGCGAAGCTCGGGAATGCGTGCATTGCTCACCAGCCCACCGGCGAACAGCACGCCCGAGCGGCGATCGAACACCACCAGGTCCCCTGGCGTCGCGCCCCAGCCGAAGTGCAGCAGTTCGAGGTCGCGGCCGGCTACCTGCATCACGCTCGAAGCCTCGATCAGCATCGACGGTGTCACCAGACGCGTGCCGAGCATGACGTCCTCACCCAGCAGGCGCCGCAGGTTCTCCAGGCAATGCTCGCAGCGCTCGCGCATCAGCTCGGACGACCGACGATGTGCCAGCAGCGGTGCACCGATTTCAGTGAAGGCGGCGGCGCCGAACACGAAATCCTGCACAGCGTGCGTGAGGATGACCAGCGCAATGGGCTTGGCGGTGATGCGGCGGATGGCCTCCATCATCGCGCGGCCGTGCCGGTAGGATGCGCCGGTGTCCACCACGATGACGCCGTGCTCGGCGATGATGAAGCCTGCATTGCCGGTATCGCCGGCGTTCCCGGGTGCCGGCTCGTCGGTCGAGCCCAGGAACGCGTAGACGTCCTGCGCCACCGCAATCGGCTCGAGGGCATGGCCCGGCACCGCCTGCAATGCGAACAGAAGCGAAAACCAGTACAGCCAGCGCAACGGCATTCGGACGGCAGGTGTCGATGGCCGGCCACCTTATGTGACTTCGGCACGTGCCGCAAGTGGAGGCGATCCAGCCGGTTGCCGCAAATTTCGGCATGCTCGAGAAAAACCGATGAAGGAGCAGGTACATGATTCGGGCACTGGCAGCGCTGAGCGCCGTTCTGTGCAGCGTGGTCGCGACCGGCGCGCCACTCGCCGTGGAGCAGGTGGCGCCGGGCAATTACGTGCACTACGGCAGCCATGAAGAGCGTTCGCCGGAAAACCTGGGCGACAATGCCAACATCGGTTTCATCGTCGGTGAGCGTTGCGTCGCGGTGATCGATACCGGTGGTTCGCTGCCGCTGGGCCGGGCGCTGCGCGCGGCCGTTCGCCGTGTCACGCCATTGCCGGTGTGCTACGTCATCATCACGCATGTCCATCCGGATCATTTGTTCGGGACTGCCGCCTTTCGCGACGACGAGCCGCAGTTGATCGGACATGCGGAATTGCCGTCCGCCCTGGCTGCGCGCGGCAGGTTCTATCTGAACACGCTGGAACGGGATCTGGGCGCGAGTGCCCGCGGCAGCGAGATCGTGGTGCCGCAGGTGCTGGTGCAGGACCGACTGCGCCTGGATCTCGGCGGCCGTATGGTAGAGGTACGGGCGTGGCCGGTGGCGCACACCGACAACGATCTCACCGTATTCGACGAATCCACCGCAACACTTTGGCTCGGCGATCTGCTGTTCCTGCAGCACACGCCGGTGGTGGACGGCAGTATCGTGGGATTCCTGGATGTGCTGGACGATCTGGCGAAGATTCCGGCCAAGACGTTCGTGGCCGGCCATGGCCGCAGCATGTTGCCGTGGCCGCAGGCGCTGGAGGCCCAGCGGCACTACCTGCAGATCATCGTACAGCAGACGCGGCAGGCGTTGCGGGATGGCTTGACGATCGAGGCGGCGGTGGATGCGGTGGGCATCGAGGAGGCGTCGAACTGGATCAATTTCGACCTGTATCACCGGCGTAACGTGACCAATGCCTACACCGAGCTGGAGTGGGAGGACTGATGGTGCTGCGGGAGGATCCGGGCACCTTGCGCTATACTTCGATGCGATTCACCTATCCGGAAACGCTCGTCCGCCCATGTTCCGCAATCCGTTGATCAGGCTGTTCGCCGCCTTGCTGCTCGCCGCGGTGGCGTGGTCGGCGGGCGCAAACGAGAAGGCCGAGCCGGATCCCTCCGCCTCGCCGTACTGGGAGCCGATCCGCAAAATGATGTTCGGCGACCGCGAGATCCTCGAGGGCAGAGACGTGATCCGCGTCTATCTGGCGCTGCGCGCGGACGAAGCGGCGACGGTTCCGGTCGCGGTCAAGGCGCAGATCGATCAGACGCCGCAGCGCTACATCGAGCGCGTATATCTCATCGTCGAGCGCAATCCCTCGCCGACTGCGGGCGTTTTCCAGTTCACCCAGGACAGCGGCCGTGCCCAAGTGGAAACGCGCCTGCGCTTCGAAGACTTCAGCCATGTGCGCGCCATCGCCGAGACCAACGACGGCAAGCTGTGGATGGACTCACGCTGGGTCAAGGCAGCGGGGGGCTGCTCGGCCCCGAGTGGACGCAAGATTCCCGCCGCACTCATGGGCAAGATGAAGTTCCGCTTCGATGACAGCGTCAAGTTCGACGAGCCGAATCTGGTGCAGGTCAATATCCGGCATCCGAACG
>JAHCKU010000137.1 GCA_026125625.1 Burkholderiales bacterium
GGCTGGCCCACGTCGAGGCGCTGGCCGCGGGCGCCGAGCACACGCGGCTGGAGATCGGCCTGCTGCGGCTGCGGGTTGCGGCAGCGGCCGGTCCCGGTGGGCGGCAGCGTCTGCCGGAATCGATCCGGCGCATCGAGGGGGCCATTGCGAGGGCGGAAGCGTTGACGCTGCACGCGGAGGCAGCGGCCGGGTGGGAGATACTGGCCTTCGCCCAGCAGCAGTCGAGCGATATCGTGCGCACGCAAGAGGCGACCCTGGCCGCGCAGCGTGCCACGCGGCGCGCGGATGCGGCGACGCACTGCCAGCAGCTCGCCAACAGCGGCCGCTGCCTGGTGGAGATCGAGGCCGATCCGTTGCGCGGGCGCGCCCTGCTCGATGAAGCCATGCATCTGGCCGACGAGCTCGAGCTGAAGGTGATGGAGCTGGAATGGGGGCATGGGCTGCTGGCGCGTGCCGAGGGCGATCTCACCGGCGCATGCGCGGCCCTGACGCGCGCGGTGGCGCTGGCGCACGCGGTCGACAACCACTGGCGTGCGTACGAGTGCATGGTGTGGCTGGCTACTGCGGAATTCGAACGCAGCCACCTGGACGAAGTGGAGCGGCTGGCGGCCGAAGTGATGCTTGCCGCCACCCGCATGGGCGAACCCCAGGCACCGTTCGTCCACGCGCGGGCCGTCCTGGCGCGCCTGCGGCGCGGCGAGCGCGATGCAGAAGCGGCCCTGTGGATCGACGTGGAAGCGCTGCGCGCGCTCGACGACAAGGCCCATCTCGCCTATGTGCTCAACGAGGCGGCGGCGCTGGCGCTCGCCGCCTGCCGGATGGACGAGGCGATGAAATGTGCCGACGAGGCCCTGCTGGCCGCGCAGGCGGTGCGCCGCGACAGCGAGATTGGCGTGGCCATGGCACGCCGCGCCATGGCCGAGCGCGACCCGCAGCGCGCGGCGGACGCACTTGCGCAGATACCGCCGACCGCCGCGCGCCATGCCCGCGCGCAAGGTGCGCTGGAGTCGGCGCAGCGTGCGATTTCAACGCTGGCTTCAACGGCTGCGTCCTAGAGTACGTGTCCCGACACTCCAGGAGAACGACATGCCCCGCATCATCGTGGAACGCAACTTCGACACCCCGCAGTCGGACGCGGACATGCAGGCCGTGGCCGATCGCGAACGACCCTGCCTGGCTGCCTACGACGCGGCGTGGAAGCGCAGCCTGATCTCGGCCGATCGCAAGCGCATGGTGTGCGAGTACGAGGCCGCCGATGCCGAGACCATGCGCCGCATCCAGCGCGAGGCCGGCGCGCAGTTCGATAGTGTGTGGATCGGCCACGTGATCGAGTAGCAGACTGTTGAAAAGCTACTGCGCGGGGCTGATGCGGGGTTGCGCGGTGCTCGGGATCCTCATGTACTTCTATGTACATTGCAGTTCCTGCGCCCGGTCTTCCAAAACATAGGGAGCGCCCCCGCCTGAGCTCCGCTCGCTACGTTTTTCAGGAGACTGGTCAGCACTCGGGATCGCGCGGAAGCACGTCGGCCACGATCGCCATGCTCTTCCACTTCGCCGGCGGCGGCTCGTAGCCGGCGCGCGGCACATCGGGCGACGGATCGGATCCGGGGCTGCGGTGGATGTAGCGTGGGCAGTTGGGGAAGATGCGTTCGGCACACACGCGCACCACCAGCTGCGCGCCGACAAACTCGCCCAGCAGCGGATCGTCGTCGTCGATCGAGGCGCGGCCGTTCACGCGGAGCCGCTTCGGCTGCTCGAAGTCGATGAACAGCAGGCCCACCGCCGGATTGACCAGGATGTTGCCCAGGCTGCGGAACATGCCGTTGCCGTCGTAGCTCGGAAACGCCAGCTCGCTCTCGCCGGTGACGCGCACGAAGCCGGCCGCTCCGCCCTTGTACGAGCAGTCGGGCGCGCCATGCGCGTCGGCGCTGGCGAGGAAGAACAGGGTGCGGCTTTCGATGAATGCGCGATCCTCGGCAGTGAAGGAGGTACGTCCGAGACGTTCGTCGAGGCGATCGGCCAGGCGACGGGTGTCGAAGCGATCCTGCAGCCGGCGCATGCCTTCGTGAAAGACGGTCGAGGTCATGGCTCAATTCCTCCGCAAAGATCACCGGGCGCCATCGCGTGCTGCCTGTTCCACCGCCAGGGCAGCACAGGCGAGCGTGGCGGCGCGATCGAGAAACACCTGGGTGTGCTGGGCGATGGCATGTGATGCAGCGACACGATGCCAGCATGCGCCACGAGCGTTGGAGCCAGCGTTGTCGGAGGCGTTGTCTGCGTGCCTTATTTGCCTGTTCGCGGGAAGCCGGCCCTGCGCCCGGCAGCCGCTCACGGCCCTTCGGGCCAGACTCGACGCGATCGCCGTGACGCCGGGACTGGTGCATTCTTTCAGCCGGTCTGTAACTCCTACCGGTCCGTGCGTTCGAAGTCGGCCTTGAAAATCGCGTACTTGCGCAGGGATTCGCGCTTTTCGCAACGAGAATGATTCTTGCGCAGATGCGTCGCGGAAATCGCCCTTCCCGAACAAATTTGATTGCCGCGATCTTCAGCCGACGCCGCGGGAATACCCCGTGTGCCTGAGCCTGGCGGTAACCAAGCACAAGTAGATTGAACGGGACCTGCCGCACGGATGACCATACCGGGCCCACCCTCCAGCCGCGCCGTATCTGATGCCCGCTGTCGCCCAACGTGCTGCGCCTTGCCTGCGGCGCGTGGCGATCGGCGGGGCCGCACCCCTCGCGCCAAGGAGACCTTCTGTGCTCGATAACGCCGCGATGCAGGATTCCAGTTTCGATCGTCAGCTGCTGAACACCTTGCTCGCCGTTCGCCAGGGCAACTGGTCGGTGCGCCTGTCTTCGGATTTCACGGGCGTACCGGGAAAGATCGCCGACGTGCTGAACGACATCATCGACATGAACGAACGCGTGGCCCGGGAGTTCGATCGGGTCAGCCGCGTCGTCGGCCGTGAAGGCAAGCTGATGCAGCGTGCTACGGTGCGCGGCCTGCCAGGCGGCTGGGAAACGGTGGTGCAATCGATCAATACCCTGATCGACGATCCATCGACAGGCCCCCTACGAGGTGAGCGGGAGGGTGCCCGACGAGGCCGGTTGTGCAGCGCCGGCTGCACTGCGCTCGACGCGTAGATGGTGCCCGGCCAGATAGCGTGTGATCGCAGTCGCTTCCAGCATCGTTCCCGCCAGACCGATATGTCCGTCAGGGCGCAGCAGATAGAACACCGGTCCGGCGCTATGCACACGCGCCAGTTCCAGCGCATTGGCGGGATCGTCGGGTATCGTGTGCACCTGAACCAGATCGCCGAAACTTACAGAGGCCGGTCCCGGCTGGCCGATCACCAGCAAGTTGAAGCACGTGTCGTCGAGCTTCTGGTAGAGATCCTCGAGTGGGCCGTCCGGCTGCATCCGGAGGCGCAGCCACGGAAATCGATCACCCGGCAGAGGCGCCCCTTCGGGGAGCGTGCCGAGCGCCTGCGACAGCGCGCTGCCACGATAGCGCACGCCGATCTGGGAGATGGTGCGGAACGCGAGCAGACGCACGCGCTCTATCCGCATCGCGCGCGCCACGATCTTTGCAAGGACGCGCGTGCGGAAGATACCGGCAGTCCAGCTGTCGGACACCAGCAGCGTGAAGGTGCGGTCCGTGGTGTGAAGCAGCTGCTGCGCGACCGGCCGGCGCTCCTGTTCGTAGCTATCCAGCAACGCCACCTCCGCCTGCCCCTTCACGACCAGCGCCAGCTTCCACGCGAGGTTGTACGCATCCTGCAGGCCGGTGTTCATGCCCTGTCCGCCCGCCGGGCTATGGATGTGCGCTGCGTCGCCGAGCAGGAAGCAACGGCCGTCGCGAAAGCGCTCGGCGCAGCGATGATGGATGCGGTAGATCGAGAACCAGCTGCATTCCTTGAATGACAGGTCGGTGCCGGCCTCGCGGCGGATGTCGGCGATGAGATCGCCGAACACGAGGTCGGTGCGTCCCCGCATCGGCTTCGGCGTGATGCCGATCACGCGCCAGCGGTCCCGACCTTTCATCGGAAAGAACAGATGAAAGCCGTCTCGCCACATGTAGACATTCAGCTCTTCGGGCTTCATCGCGCCGGTGACCTCGGTGTCCGCGACGAAGAACGTGTGCTCGTAGGGTGCACCCGGAAAGCCGATGCCGGTCTTCGCGCGTACGGCGCTGTGCGCACCATCGCAGCCTGCGACCCATGCCGCCTGGATCCTGCGGATCGGGCCGTCGGGCTGCTTCAGCGCGACGTCGACGTGGTCCGCCTGCTGCTGCAGCGAGATGAGCTCGGTATTCCACTGCACGTCGATGCCCAGTTCGTGCAGCTTGGCGCCGAGAATGCGTTCGTTGTCGTCCTGCCCCAGCGCGAGCACGAACGGGAACGGACTCAGGTTCTTGCCGATGTCGCCGAGCGGGATGCGTGCCGCCCACTTGCCGTTCGTCCACATGTTGGCACCGGTGCCGGGACGGCCGAGTTCGATCGCGCGGTCGGCGAGGCCCATCTTCGCGTAGATCTCCAGCGTACGCGCCTGTACCGCCATCGCGCGCGACTGCTGGGCCGGCCCGGAATGCCGGTCGATGATCATGGCGTGCACCCCGCGCCGTGCCAGCTGGTTGGCCAGCATCAGTCCGGTGGGGCCGGCGCCGACGACGAGAACGTTCGTATGCATGGCTTCCTCCTCGAAGACAAGAAGTGGCGCTCATGAGTTGCGGAACCGCTCGACTCTTTCGATCCAGACTCCACTGCTATCAGTAGCACGCGGCGTGCTTCATCGCTGTCGCGCACGAGCCCGGCCGAAGGGGGAATGGGGGAGCAAATCCCGCATCGGGGGAGCGGGATGCGCTGCCGTCCACGTCCCAGCCGAACGTATGGCTCGGTGTTGTGCACAGCAGCGTCGCCCTCGTCTGGCAGGGATGCAGGAAGAGGCCTGAACCGTGGTCGCGCTTGCTGCTGCAGCCAGGCTCCCTGGACAGCGCGAGCCAGGCGCGCCGCCTGCGGAGCGCTCAGCTTTCCAGTGTCACCAGAGCGACCTTGGCCGCTTGCTGGACATGGCGCAGGGATGCTGCCGAGGCAGCTTCGGCGTCGCGTCGCTTGATGGCTTTGAGCAGGCTGCGAATTTCCCGGATGCTCGAAGGCCAGCGCTCCGGCGAGGCGAGAGAGACTCTGCGCAGCATGGTGATCCGCGCATTCATCGTGTTGAGCACCGAGGCGATGATGCTGTTGCCGGAGCCATCCAGCAGCACTTCGTAGAAGTGTTGTTTGGCCGGAACGATCAGTTCGATATCACGGGAGCGATACGCCTGCTCCAGTGCCTGGACCGCTGCGTCCAGCTCTTCGACCTGGACATCGCTGGCGTTGACGGCGAACAGCCCGGCGGCCAAGGCTTCGAGCGCACCACGGATCTGATAGATGCTCGTCGCATCCTGAGGAGAAAGACGCGCGACCGATGGTCCGCGGTTGGGCAGCGTCTGGATCAGACCCTCGCTCTCCAGTTGCCGAAGTGCTTCGCGAACCGATGCACGGCTCACTCCAGTCAATTCACACAGATCTTTCTCGACCAGCCTCTGCCCGGGCTGGAATCTTCCATTGGTAATGGCCAGGCGCAGGACTTCCAGCACCTGCTGCCGCACCGGGGCGGCAACCGGGGCAACGCGCATCGAGAGATCGGTCATGAACACATCCTGAGTCATCACTTACATCCAGTCTCTCATAATCTTCCGCAGTCCCAGGGAGATCGATCCGGCGATGCGGGCCGACGTACCCGCATTCTGCTTCTGCATCGTTCTGCACGGCCATTCTCGGACGAAAAGGGGATTGCCATTCGCTTCGATTCGCCTGGGATTGACCTGCGCGGCAGATTCTAATACCGTCAGACAAGAAGACAATCTGTCCATGACGGGATGTATTCCCAGTCCATGCCAGGAATACGTCCGTAATCACTGGGCTCGTGTCTTCCTTATCTTGACAACAGGATCGAGCGCCGCTGTCGAGCGCGTTCGGTCCGCGGCCGCCCACCAACCCGGGTGTGCGGTCTCAATCAACGAAAACAACGCGGGAGGAGATCGGAAATGTCCACTCGGCTTCACACGAGGTTGGCAGGGATTGCGATCCTGGCCGGCATTATGACGCCGGTAGTCGGCATCGCTGCCGGGGTATCGGCGATCGAAAACGCCAAACCCGGAGACTGGCCCAGCTACCATCGCACTTACGATGCGCACCGCTACAGCCCGCTGGATCAGATCAACAAGGGCAACGTCGGCAAGCTTGCCGTAGCCTGGGTTCACCAGGCGGGGGAGATCACCCAGGGCTTGCAGGCAACGCCACTGGCAGTAGATGGCATCGTCTACTATTCGGGATCTTTCAACCGGGTATTTGCCGTCGACGGCAAGACCGGGCGCCAGATCTGGCACTACTTCCCCGACCTGAAGGAAGGCGTGGAACGCATACCGACCGCTCCATACAATCGGGGTGTTTCGGTCGGCAACGGCATGGTGTTCGTCGGTACCATGGACGGTCGTGCCATTGCGCTCGATCAGAAGACCGGCAAGGTGGTCTGGGAGAACCAGCTGGTTGACGCCCTTACGTGCGGCTGCCTGTTCACGTCACCGCCGCTGGTGGTCAAGGACAAGCTGATCTACGGCTCCACGCAGGGCGGCATTCCGGCGCGCGGCGGCGGCATCTTCGGCCTGGATCAGAAGACCGGCAAGAAGCTGTGGTACTTCGATCCCGTCAAGGAAGGCGAGGAGCACTGGGGCATCAACAGCTTCGGTGAGTCGAGCGCGAAGTATGCAGGCGTGGGTGCATGGCACGTCGGCAGCTACGACCCGCAACTGGACCTGATCTTCTACGGCACATCGAATCCTTCACCCTGGTTCGACTGGGTGGCGCCAGGTGAAGGTCCGAAAGGCTACCTGCGCAAGAGCGGCGAAGGTGCGCGTCCCGGTGACAATCTCTACAGCTCTTCAGTGCTGGCGTTGCGTCCGGACACCGGTGAACTGGTCTGGTACTACCAGGAGCATCCTCACGATGAGTGGGATTACGACTCGACGCTCGGCGAGTTCGTGCTCATCGACCGTGACGGCAGGAAGCTCATGGTGCATCAGGCAAAGAGCGGATTCGTCTACGTCTACGATCGTACCAACGGCAAGATCGAGAACGTCTGGACCATCAACAAGCACGTGACGTTCGCGAAGACCATCGATCCCAAGACCGGGGAGATCATCGGCCGCAATCCTCCGATCACCGCCGAGAACAACATGTTCTGCCCATCGTTCCTGGGTGGTCGCAGCTGGAATCCCGGCTCCTACAACCCGGAAACCGGCGTGTGGTACAACTCGCGCACCGAGATGTGCATGATCGTGAAGACCAAAGAGGAGCAACCATCGGTGGCGCCGGCGCTCGGCTGGTACGTCGGCGGTGACATGTCGTTCTCTCATCCGCCCGGTGACAAGACGCACGGCGCGCTCGATGCATGGGATCCGCTGACCGGCAAGAAGAAGTGGTCGGTGCCGGACAAGTACCCGCGTATCTCCGGCGTGCTCTCGACCAAGGGTGGCCTGGTCTTCAGCGGCGACATGGAGGGTGTGATCTACGCCTATGATGCCGACAATGGCAAGGAGCTGTGGAATTTAATAATGGGTTAAGC
>JAHCKU010000138.1 GCA_026125625.1 Burkholderiales bacterium
GATGCGGCGGCTTGTCCGCGCGCAGCACCAGCACCACCTCGCCCACCGCAGCGGGGTCGCCGCCGGGCACCGGCAGCAGGACGGCCGGCTGCCGGTCCTGCGATGCTTCTGCACCGATGGCTGCCGCCACGGCGCCACGCCCGATCAGCTGCAGGCCGAGCGAGCGATACAGGGTATCGCGCGCTTCGATGCGACGGATCACGCCGATCGCCCAGGCTCCGGGCCGCTCCGGCCGGATCGCCACGAGCTGGTCGATGGCCAGCGTGTCGTCGTCACGCGCGCGCACCACCACACCCAGTCCCTGGCGGCTCTCGTCGGTCACGATCCACGATTCGGTCGCCTCTTCCGGCCGCTCACCGCATACTGCAGCGAAGGCCGCATCCACGCCGGCTGCCGCATGCATGGTGGCGAGAACGGGCGTGCGGGCTTCGCCGCGCTCCGGCGGTTGCGCTGCCCAGTAGCGCGTCAGATGCTCCAGCACGCTCATGACCAGCGGCACATCCATGCCCGGGGGCAATCCCAGCTCGGGCGGCAGCTCGCCGCTTTCGCGGGCGCGACGCAGGCAGCCGGTGAGCATGGCAGCGGCATCTCCGGGGCCAAAGTAGCGATGCGAGTCGTGCATGCTGCGCAGTGCATGGCCGCGTCGCGGTGCGCTGCCCTGATCGATGTCGACCACGAAATGACAGCCCGGCGCCGGAGAGTGCCGCAGCAGGAAGAACTCGGCCAGCGCCGCGACGATGCGCTCGGCCACTGCCTGGGCTGCAGGCAGCAGATTGTTCATCCCCGACACGGCGAGCACCAGCGCACGCAGATATTCGCGCCGCACCGTGGAAGCGCCACGCATCTGCGGATAGACGTTGAAGCGCAAGGTGGACAGGCCGGTGCGCTCGCAGTCCCGGTAGAGGCGGCCCAGGCGACCCCATAGCGTGGGATCGACCGAGGCATAGGCCAGCAGGGTCCAGCGCAGCTCGAGGGTGCCGGCGCGCACGGCGCGTGCGGCGATGTTGGCGACCGTTGCCTTGGGCGCCATGCCGCTGCCAAGCGGACGCAGGCAATAGCCGTAGGCCAGGGCCAGCTCGTTGGCATAGGAGACCGCCGCGTGCCACATGCGGCGCTGGCGATAGGTCTGCATACGGCCGCCCAGCGACAGATAGTCGCGCATCAGGCGCAGGCGATGTGGCTGCACCAGGGCATCGACCTGCTCCACCACTTCGTACACGCGCTGGGCATCATCAGGCAAACCCTGGCGATAGGCCTGCAGCCAGAAGGCCGCTTCCTCCACCGCACGCAGGGTGTCGTGCTGGGGCAGGACGATGGGCAGGACACCGACCTCCTGCAGGTGCAGGTCAGCCGGCTCCGGCTGGATATCGGTGGTTTCGCTGGTGGCGGCGTGCATGGGCTGCGCTACAGCAAGCTCCACGCCAGAGGCCGGGAGCGCCGGCGTGGGACAGCTTTGTCGCCCCGGCGCACGCCGGGGCCCAGCAGCTACGACAGGGCTTTGCTTCAACCCTGGATGCCGGCCTGCGCCGGCATGACGAATGAGAGCCTACGGCTTCCACACCGAGGGGTGGCAGCGCTGATAGTTGGGCGCGTAGGGCGGAGGTTCCGCACCCAGCTCGCGTGCGGCGTGCCAGGCCCAGCGTGGATCGTCCATCATGGCGCGCGCGATGGCGATCAGGTCGGCACGGCCGGATTCGACGATGTCATTGGCCTGACGTGCATTGCTGATCATGCCCACTGCCATCACCGGCATGCCGGCGGCCTTCTTCACCTGCTCGGCGAAGGGCACGTTGTAGCCCGGCGCGAACGGGATCTTCTGGCGCGGATCGAGCTGGCCGGTGGTGACGTCGAGAAAATCGCAGCCGCGTGCCTGCAACGCACGCGCGAAGGCCACCGTCTCCTCCGGCGTCCAGCCACCCTCGACCCAGTCGGTGGCGGACACGCGCACACCGCACGGACGCGCCTGCGGCCACACCGCGCGCACCGCCTCGAACACCTCCAGCGGAAAGCGCATGCGGTTGGCGCTCGATCCGCCATAGGCGTCGTCGCGCTGATTGGCGATCGGCGAGAGGAACTCGTGCAGCAGGTAGCCGTGGCCAATGTGCAGCTCCGCCAGGTCGAAGCCCAGGCGTGCGGCGCGCTCCGCTGCGTTCACGAACTGCTGCTTCACACGTGCCAGACCTTCTTCGCTGAGCGCCTGCGGCAGGGGCCAGCCGGGTCCGAAGGCCAGCGCCGAGGGCGCCAGCGTGGTCCACGCACCCTCGCCCGGCGCCAGCGGCTTGCCGCCCGCAGCCGGGGGGTGTGCCGAGCCCTTGCGCCCGGCATGCGCGAGCTGGATGCCGAGACTGGCCACGCCGTAGCGGCGGCAGAATTCCACCACGCGTCGCAGGCTGGCCTCGTTGGCATCGTCGTACAGGCCCAGGCAGCGCGGCGAGATGCGCCCCTCGGGCGAGACGTGGGTGGCCTCGGTGATCACCAGGCCAGCCGCACCCATGGCGAACTGGCCCAGGTGCATGAGATGCCAGTCGTTGGCGTTGCCATCATCGGAGGCATATTGACACATCGGCGAGACGACGATGCGGTTGGGCAGGGTCAGCTCGCGCAGGCGAAAGGGCGTGAACAGGGCTGGAGTCATGAGTGGCGTCGATGTGATGTAAGCGCGGGCGTGGATGGTGCCGGCAAACGTTTCGAGACCGGCGTCTCGGATCATGGAGACTGGATCATACAGATAAGGGGCCAATCAACCACCTGCCGCCGTTCAGCAGGTGTTTTGCATGAGAGAATCACAGCCAGTCCCTTCTCCGATCCGCCCCGCTCGATGCCCGCCGCGCAACTGCTCACCGCCCGTCCCGCCGTTCTCGAACTGCGTCCGTCCCGCATCCGCGAGGTGGCCAACGCCGCCATGGGCCGTGCCGACCTGCTGGCGTTCTGGTTCGGC
Source organism: Burkholderiales bacterium (assembly GCA_026125625.1). Lineage (GTDB taxonomy): Bacteria > Pseudomonadota > Gammaproteobacteria > Burkholderiales > SHXO01 > SHXO01. The sequence continues at coordinate 2,939 of JAHCKU010000138.1, forward strand.
GAGCCGGACGAGGTCACCCCCGAGTTCGTGCGCCGTGCCGCCGTCGAATCGCTGGAGCGCGGCGAGACCTTCTACAGCCAGAACCTCGGTCTGCCCGAGCTGCGCGCGGCGATCGCCGCCTATCTGACGCGCCTGCATGGCCCCACCGCCACGGAGCAGATCGCGGTGACCAGCTCCGGGCTGTCGGCCCTGCAACTGGCCACCCAGGCGCTGGCGGGACCGGGCGACCGGGTGGTGGAGGTCACGCCGCTGTGGCCGAACCTGGTCGAGATCCCCAAGATCCTGGGCGCGCAGGTGGAGTGCGTGCCGTTGCAATGGCGCGCCGGCGGCTGGCATCTCGACCTCGACCGCCTGCTGGATGCGCTCACGCCCGATACGCGCGTGCTGTTCGTCAACTCGCCGAACAACCCCACCGGCTGGACCATCGATCGCGCCGCGCAAACCGCCATCCTGGAGCATTGCCGGCGCCACGGCATCTGGCTGATCGCGGACGATGCCTACGAGCGCCTGTATTACGAGGATGCGCCGACAGCGCCGTCGTTCCTGGAGCTGGCCACGCCGGAGGACCGCGTGCTCAGCACCAACACCTTCTCCAAGTCCTGGCTCATGACCGGCTGGCGCCTGGGCTGGATGCGCGCGCCGCAGGCGCTGATCGCCGAGATGCCCAAGCTGATCGAATACAACACCTCGTGCACGCCGGTGTTCGTGCAGCGCGCGGGGCTGACCGCCATCACCCAGGGCGAAGCGGTGATCGAGCGTACGCGCGCGCGCTTCCGCCACGCCCGCGACTTTCTCGTCGAGCAGCTGCGCGGCATTCCGGGCATCGAGGTGGCCACGCCGCAGGGCGCGATGTATGCGTTCTTCAAGGTCGCCGGCGTGCGCGACAGCCTCGCCCTGTGCAAGCATCTGGTCGCCACCACCGGTCTGGGCCTGGCGCCGGGCATCGCCTTCGGCCCCGAGGGCGAGGGTTTCGTGCGCTGGTGCTTCGCGGCCGGTGAGGAGCGCCTAGCGCAAGGCATCGAGCGCCTGCGTACCGGGCTGGCGACTTTTCCGCGCCACGCCTGACACCTGCCTCGAACCACGCCTCCCGCGTCAGCCGCGATGAACCGCCCGGAAACTCCGCCCCCGCTGGTGGTCGTGCCGCGCGTGAGCAGCTACGACATCGCCGCCTGGATCATCGCCGCCGTGGCGCTGTTCCTCACGCTCAAGCTGCGTCTGCTGCCCGCGCTGCTGGCAGGCCTGCTGGTGTATGCGCTGGTGCACATGCTCGCGCCGCGGCTGCGCGCGGTGCGCGTGGGTGTGAAGCGCCGCAAGCTGGTGGCGGTCGCGCTGCTGGCGACCGTGATCGTCACGCTCATCACCGCCGCGATCCTGGGCGCGATCGCATTCTTCCGCAGCGACGTGGGCAACCTCTCGGCACTGCTGGTGCAGATGGCCGACATCATCTCCAACTCGCGCAGCAGCCTGCCGGCATGGGTGAGCGACAATCTGCCGCACACCGCGGACGAGCTGCGCACCAGCGTGGAGTCGTGGCTGCGCCAGCATGCCGGTGATGTGCAGGCGGTCGGCGCGCGTTTCGGCGTGGCGCTGGTGCACATCCTGGTCGGGCTGATCATCGGCGCCATGATCTCCCTGCACGAGGCAGTCACCAGGGAGGAGCTGCGGCCGCTGGAGAAGGCGCTGACCGAGCGCGTGCGGCGCCTGGCCGAAGCATTCCGCCGCATCGTGTTCGCCCAGGTACGCATCTCGACCCTGAACACGCTGCTCACCGGCATCTATCTGGCCGTGGTGCTGCCGCTCATGGGTATTCACCTGCCGTTCGTGAAGACCATGATCCTGGTCACCTTCCTCGCCGGCCTGCTGCCGGTGGTCGGCAATCTCATCTCGAACACGGTGATCGTGATCGTCAGCCTCAGCTATTCGCTGACCGCGGCGCTGGGCTCGCTCGCCTTTCTGGTGATCATCCACAAACTCGAGTATTTCGTGAACGCGCGCATCATCGGCTCGCAGATCCGCGCGCGCGCCTGGGAGCTGCTGCTGGCGATGCTCATCGGCGAGGCGGCCTTCGGGGTTGCCGGCGTGGTTGCCGCCCCCATCTTCTATGCTTACATCAAGGACGAGCTCAAGAGCCGTCTGCTGATCTAGCTTTCGATTCGAATCCAGCGCCAGCCCATGTCCCTGCAACTCGCCATCGTTCCGGTCACCCCGTTCGAGCAGAACTGCTCGCTGCTGATGTGCACCAGCACGCGCAAAGGCGCGGTGGTCGATCCCGGCGGCGACCTCGACCGCATCCTCGCGGCGGTGGACGAGCACGGCATCGAGCTGGAGAAGATTCTGCTCACGCACGGCCACATCGATCACTGCGGCGGCACCGCCGAGCTGTCCGAGCGTCTGGGGTTGCCGGTGGAAGGGCCGCAACGCGAGGACGCGTTCTGGATCGACCAGCTGCCGATGCAGGGGCGCATGTTCGGCTTTCCTGCGCTGCGCGCATTCACGCCCGATCGCTGGCTGGAAGGCGGCGACAGCGTGAGCTTCGGCGACGTGACCTTGGAAGTGCGCCACTGTCCCGGACATACGCCCGGCCACGTGGTGTTCTTCGCGCGTGCAGAGCGTCTGGCGCTGGTCGGTGACGTGCTGTTCCACGGTTCCATCGGCCGCACCGACTTCCCGCGCGGCAATCACGCCGCGCTGCTGCGCTCGATCCAGGAGCAGCTGTGGCCGCTGGGCGATGACGTGCGCTTCGTGCCGGGACATGGACCGATGTCCACCTTCGGCGAAGAACGGCGCAGCAATCCGTTCGTATCCGATCGCGTGCTCGGGTCGCCGCACGCCTAGCGCGAATCCTGTCATGGGCGTGTACGACCGCTACGTCCTGGCACCGCTGCTGAATTGCGCGTGCGGCCTGCCGCTGGTGACCGAACAGCGCCGAAAGGTGGTGCCGCAGGCAAGCGGGCGCGTGCTCGAGGTGGGCGTGGGCAGCGGACTGAACTTCGGCCTGTACGATCCCGCGAAAGTCGTCTCCGTGGTCGGCCTCGATCCGAGCGCGGCGCTGCTCGACTACGCACGCGAGCGCGCCGGCGCGCTGCCCTTCCCTGTGGAGTTCGTGACGGCAACCGGCGAGGACAACCCGCTGCCCACCGCCAGCATCGACACCGTGCTGGTGACCTATACGCTGTGCTCCATTCCGGGAGTCGAATGCGCGCTGGAACACATGCGACGCGTGCTCAGGCCCGGCGGGCAACTGCTGTTCTGCGAGCACGCCGCGGCACCCGATGCCGGGGTGCGCCGGCTGCAGGGCTGGATCGAGCCGGTCTGGAAACGGCTGGCCGGCGGTTGCCATCTGACACGCGATACGCCGCTGCTGCTGGAGCGTGCCGGGTTTCGCGTCGAGGCGATGGAGTCCTTCTATGTACCCAAGGTGCCACGCTTCGTCGGCTTTCATCGTATCGGCAGCGCCCACGCCGCCTGAGCCGTTGCCGATCGGGTGTCGACCGATCGCCGACGCAGCCGTCACGAGTACCATTCCGGTGTCCGGCTGCGGTAACGGCGACTACCAAGACGCCGCGTAGCCTATCGCGCGAGCGCCCGTGCGCCGGCGCCGATCCCACCCAATGGAGTGCCGCATGAGCGATCTGCCCAGCCTCGACCAAATCGAAACCGCCGCCCGCGTCGTCTACGACGTCATGCCCGCGACGCCGCAGCATCGCTGGCCGCTGCTGTGCGAAGCGCTGAATGCGCAAGTTTGGGTCAAGCACGAGAACCACACGCCGATCGGCGCCTTCAAGGTGCGCGGCGGTCTGGTGTACTTCAACGACATCGCCCACGCCACGCAGCAACCGGCCGGCGTGGTGAGCGCCACGCGCGGCAATCACGGCCAGTCGATTGCACTGGCCGCCGCGCGCTACGGCATGCAGTCGATCATCGTCGTGCCGCAGGGCAACAGCGTGGAGAAGAATGCTGCCATGCGCGCACTCGGCGCAACCCTGATCGAGCACGGCGACGACTTCCAGGCCGCGCGCGAGCATGCCGTCGAGCTGGCGCACGAGCACAAGCTGGCGATGGTGCCGTCCTTCCATCCACTGCTGATTCAGGGCGTGGCCACCTATTCGCTGGAGCTGCTGCGCGCAGTACCCGATGTGGACGTGGTGTACGTGCCCATCGGCCTGGGCTCGGGCGCCTGCGCGCTGCTGGCGGCCAAGCGCGCGCTGGCGCACCCGGTGCGCGTGGTCGGCGTGGTCAGCCGCCACGCCACCACCTATGCCGACTCGATCGCCGCTGGCCGCGTGGTCGAGTCGCCCGTGTCCACCCGCATCGCCGACGGCATGGCCGTGCGCCGCGCCAACGACGAGGCGCTGGCCCTGCTGGCCGGCGGACTGGAGCGCCTGGTGCAGGTCAGCGACGACGAGGTGGCCGGCGCCATGCGCGCCTTCTACGCCGACACCCACAACCTGGCCGAGGGCGCCGGCGCGGCGGCCCTGGCCGCGGCGCTGCAGGAGCGCGGCCGGCTGGCGGGGCAGACGGTGGGCGTGGCCCTGACGGGCGCCAACGTAGACGCCCGGACGTATGCCGATGTGCTATTGAATGAATAGCTGTTTGCGCTGTCCCGGCGGGCGATGGTGCTTGATTCGTTCTTGAGCCATCAGGTCGACACGGTTCGGTCGGACGCTGGGCGGCCTGCGCGGGGCAGGCACAATGCGCCCCATGGGAACCCTCT
>JAHCKU010000139.1 GCA_026125625.1 Burkholderiales bacterium
ACGAGCGCATCTGGCTGTTCTCGGGACGATCCGACCGGACGGTGAAGCCCGCAGTCGTCCAGGCTTTACACGACTACTACCTCGGCGTCGTGCCGGCCACGCAGATCCAGCTGGTCGACAGTGTCGACGCGGGCCACGGCATGATCACGGCGGACTACGGTAGCCGGTGCAGCACCACCGCTGCACCATTTCTGAATGACTGCGATTTCGATGCTGCTGGTGCGCTGCTGACACATCTCTACGGCGGCCTGAATCCGTCCTCGACACAGCCGGCGGGCACATTGTCGCGCTTCGACCAGAGCGAGTTCACGGCCTCGCCGTTTGCCATCAGCATGGATCGCTGGGGGTACGTCTACGTGCCGAGCATGTGCAAGGACGGCGGTTGTCGCGTGCACGTCGCCTTTCATGGATGTCGGCAGGGGGTGGAGGCAGTCGGCACGGCGTTCGTCGCGCATGGCGGCTACAACCGCTGGGCGGATACCAATCGTCTGGTGGTGCTCTATCCGCAAGCCATTTCGCGCTACGGCTGGGGGCCATGGCCCTGGCCGACGACCTTCGTCTATAACCCGAACGGTTGCTGGGACTGGTGGGGCTACAGTGGCCCCGAGTATCACACCCGCGGCGGCAGTCAGATCACCGCCGTCGAACGCATGCTGGAGCGGCTGCAAGCGCCCATGCAATAAGGCGCGGCATGTTCAGGGTGGCTTGCAGAAGGTGATCGATTCGTAGCCGACCCAGCACCACGTCATCGCCGTCGCCGGTTCGCTATCCAGATCGATACGCCAGTCCTGTGCACTGCTGAATGGTCCGATCACGCGATGCTCGGCGACCACACAATTCTTGCCCAGGCTGTCCGGATGTGTGCTGGCAGATTCGAATGCCTTCTGTCGTCGCATCTCCCAGGCGCGGCGAAACGCTTCCTGGGCATCTTCCACGGCGTCCTCACCGATGCCGTTGCCGACCACCAGTTCGTAGTGGAAGCGTGAGAGGGGCGCGCATGCCAATACGTCGACGATACCGTGACGTGGAGGATGGTCCTTTCGCCTCTTGTCGCGCTTTTTGACCTTCATGTCCATCTTGGGCTGATGTTCTCCTCGTTTGCTCATGCCCCATCTCTTTCGGTGCTTTCCATCATGAAAGGTTCATCCACTGCCTGCCGTGGCTACAATCGCCATGCGCGGCCTTGGCGCGACACATGGAGCGGGTCAACGCGATCTCGACACCTCATGCAGCAGGGCGATCGACAGCAACGCGAGGACGGCGCCATTGAGCAGATGCCAGAGGAAATGCGTGCCAGGCGGAAACTGCGCACACCAGTATTGATCGACGGTGCGGAAGAACAGTGCCAGGCAGAAAAGCATGATTGCCCCTGCAAACTGCCTGGCCGCCATCCGGCGCCGGATCGTGAGCCAGGCCGTCATCGCCAGCAGGCCGAGCAGATACGGCAGGTAGCCGCCGGATTGGTTGAGCAGCCCCGGCGGGAGCAGGCGCGGGAAGTAGTAACTGGCCGCGCCGAAGAGAACCGCGACAGTCAGCGCAGGAATTCGCGGGAGTCGGACAGCATGGTACAGAAAGGCGTACAGGAAGACGCAGCCGAACAGGAGGATGGTCAGCTGGTCCGCTACCGCCGCCCACAGGGTGGCGAGCGTGTGGAACAGAAAGCTGCAGATGCCTACCGCCGCCAGCAGTCCCGGCAGCGCCCGCAGCGCCCACGGCAGCTTCGATTTTGCGTTGGAGACGACCCGCCATGCATACCATGCTCCAATGAGGAAGCTGGCGTTGGTCAGTGCATTCAAGGGCTCGGACCAGAAGGAGGGGTCCGTACGTTCGCAGTACAGATCGATGAATTGTGTGGGCGACACGCCGTATCCTTGCTGACTAGGCGCTATGTTGCATACGAGGAGGATCTGCATCAAGAGGGGCAGATCCTGGGTAGCGTCATAATTGCAGCGATTTCCGATCCAGAGCCGGTCATTCCATGCACAACCCGCACGATCCAGTGTCGAACGCGTCCCCGAACCCGATCTTCGCCGAGATCCTGAAGGTCGATATGCAACGCCGGCGGGTACTGCAAGGAGGCCTGGCCGCGGCCGCAGCGACCTTCCTGCCGTGGACGCTGCCCTCACGTCAGGGGCATGCTGCGCGCCCGCCGATGATCACGTTCGCCCCCGTGCCGGTATCCACCAATGACGCAGTCCACGTGCCGGAGGGCTATGTTGCACGGGTGTTGTATGCCTGGGGTGATCCGGTCTCGGACGGGCCGGCGTTCCGCCCCGATGCAGCGAACTCGGCGGCAGAGCAGGCGCTGCAGGCGGGCATGCATCACGACGGCATGCACTACTTTCCTCTTCCGGACGAGGCGGGCACACACAATCGCGGCTTGCTGGTCATCAATCATGAGTATGTAGACGATGGCTTGCTGCACCGAGATGGCATGCGTACGTGGAGCGCGGAGAAGGTGCGCAAGAGCCAGGCCGCGCACGGCGTATCGGTCATCGAGGTGCGCCAAGGGGCAGACGACCAGTGGCAGGTGGTGCGGCCCTCGCACTATGGCCGGCGCATCACGGCCAACACGCCGATGCGCATCTCCGGTCCGGCTGCCGGGCATGCGTGGCTGCGTACGCGCGACGACCCGCAGGGCAATCGCGTCCTTGGAACGCTGAACAATTGCGCCAATGGCTTCACGCCATGGGGCACCTACCTCGCCTGCGAAGAGAATTTCCCGTACTACTTTGCTCACCGTGGAGAAACCAGCGCTGCGCAGCGGCGTTATGGTCTGGGTACGAAAGGCTTTGGCTATCGCTGGGAGGAGTTCGACGAACGCTTCGACGCACAGCGCCATCCCAACGAGCCGAACCGCTTCGGCTGGGTGGTGGAGATCGATCCGTTCGATCCGGACCATGTGCCGGTAAAACGTACGGCGCTGGGGCGCTTCAGCCACGAGGGCGCCGCGCATACGCTGGCGCGTGATGGGCGTGTGGTCATTTATTCCGGTGATGATCAGCGCAACGAGTACATCTACAAGTTCGTCAGTCGCGACCGCTATGACCCTGCGCACCCGAGCGCTGCGCGTGATCTGCTCGACCACGGCACGCTGTACGTGGCCCGCTTCACTGCCGGTGGCGCCGGCGAATGGCTGGAGCTGTCCCACGGCCGCAACGGCCTCACCACGGAAAACGGGTTTGCCAGCCAGGCCGAAGTGCTGATCCATGCGCGGCTGGCAGCCGATCGGGCGGGGGCGACAATGATGGATCGCCCGGAGTGGATTGCGATCAACCCTGTCGGGGGCGAAGCCTACTGTGCGCTGAGCAACAATAGTCGGCGTGGCGCCCTTCCGCCTTCGGTCAATGCCAGGGATGGCAGCACACGCCTGGCGAGTGCCCATCCGCCCATCGATGCCGCCAATCCGCGTGCCGACAACGTGTTCGGCCACATCCTGCGCTGGCGGGAAGCGCAGGGCGACGCCGCATCAACGGACTTCCAATGGGATATCTTCATCCACTGTGGTGATCCCTCGCATCCAGATCCGGTCAAGCGCGGCGATATCCGTGGAGACACCTTCGGCAGTCCGGACGGGTTGTGGATCGATCGCGATGGCCGTCTGTGGATTCAGACGGATGCTTCACCGGCTGTGCTGAACAAAGGCAACTACGCCAGCCTCGGCAACAACCAGATGCTATGTGCAGACACGGCAACCGGCGAGGTCAGACGCTTCCTGACCGGCCCGCGCGGATGCGAGATCACCGGCGCCGTCGGTACGCCCGATGGCCGCACGCTGTTCGTCAATATCCAGCATCCCGGGGAAACGGCGGGGGCGCGCAGCAACCCAGACCATCCCAGCGTCAACAGTGCCTGGCCCGATGGCGGTCGTCCACGCTCTGCAACGCTGGCGATCCGCCGCGTGGACGGCGGCTCGATCGGAACCTAGCGCACGGGACGTTGTCTGTGTAGCGGTAAGGGCGAACAAGTCCAGCGACTTGTAGGGCCGATCGGTCCACCTGCAGTCCATCGGGTTGCGGATCCGCATAAAGCGGGTATTCCACTGCGCAATCTCCGACGGCTAATCCATCGCCCGCGTTACGCTACTTTAGGAGATGCTGATGAATTTGAAGCTCAAGCTGCTTCCGATCGCTGCTGCGATGGCGTTCTTTGCGGCGGGGTGGGGCTTGTCCCATCTGGATGGGATTCCGGGTGCTGCACATGCACAGGCTCAAGCACAGGCACAACCGCAGCCGGAGGCGACTTCCCCAACCCGTGCCGCCGTTGCCGTGCCGGACTTCACTGCCCTGGTCAAGCAGCACGGACGTGCAGTGGTGAACATTCAGGTGGAGCGCAGCGCCAATGCGGCGCAGGCACCGCAGGCGACCCCGGAAATGCCCGGGCCGTTTCCCTTCCCGTTTCCATTCCAGCCGCCGACCCCGGGAGCCCCGGGGATGATGCCGCAGCAGGCGCAAGGTTCGGGATTCATCATCAGCCCGGACGGATATGTGCTCACCAATGCTCACGTGGTTTCGGCAGGGGATGACATCAGCGTGCAGCTGACCGACAAGCGCGAGTTCAAGGCCAGGTTGGTGGGGGCGGATCGTCGCACCGATGTGGCGTTGCTGAAGCTCGATGCCACTGATCTGCCGTTCGTCAAGATTGGGGATCCGGAGAACGTACAGGTGGGTGAGTGGGTCGCGGCCATCGGATCGCCGTTCGGCTTCGAGAACACTATTTCGGCCGGCATCGTAGGCGCGAAAGGACGCTCGCTCCCTGCCGAGACTTATGTGCCTTATCTGCAGACCGATGTCGCAGTCAATCCCGGGAACTCTGGGGGTCCGCTGTTCAATCTCGATGGAGAAGTCATCGGTATCAACTCGCAGATCTATAGTCGCACCGGGGGGTACATGGGCCTGTCGTTTGCGATTCCCATCGACATCGCCATGGATGTGGCCGATCAGCTGCGTACCAGCGGAAAGGTCACGCGTGGCCGACTAGGCGTGCAGATTCAGGGATTGACGCAGGATCTGGCGAAGTCGTTCGGTCTGAGCCAACCCAACGGAGCACTGATCTCCAATGTGGAGAAGGACAGTCCCGCCCAGAAGGCAGGATTGGAATCGGGTGATGTGATCCTTCAATACAATGGTCGTGGGATTGTCGATTCGAGCGATCTGCCGGTACTGGTGGCCAAGACCAAGCCTGGGACGAGTGCGACCGTGACCGTCTGGCGCAAGGGCGAGGAGCGCAAGATCCCGATCACCGTCGGTGAGCTCGAGGCGGAGAAAACTACGCTGGCAGGTCACAGCGAAGGAGCCACACCTGCCGGGAAGCTCGGATTGGCGGTGCAGGATCTCACCGCACAGCAGCGCGAGCAGCTCGATCTCAAGGGCGGCGTCGTCGTGGGCTCGGCGCAGGGGCCGGCTGCACGCGCTGGAATCCAGCGAGGGGATGTGGTCATCGCCGTCAACGGCGAGGAGATTCAGTCGGCTACCCAGTTCCGCGGGCTGGTCGACAAGGCCCAGCCGGGCAAGCCGCTCGCACTGCTCATTCAGCGCGGCGAGAGCCGCATCTATGTGCCAGTAAACGTCAGTTGATCGATGCCGCTGGTCGGTCCGTTCGACGACCGGCCTGAAGGCAAATACAAAAGGGGCGCCATCTCGGCGCCCCTTTTCGTTGCGTGATGATAACCCGTGAGAAGTATCGATCCCAAGGAAGGTCCCAACCTAAGTCAGGGCATACCCTGGAACGCGTTTCATGACTTCGACAAGCATGTGCTCATGAACTTCTTGCGCTCGTCGCCTTTGAGGCTCTTGGATTTCGCCTCCACATTGCAGTCCCGCATTTTCTGCTGCTGCGCAGTCAAGGGTTTGTCCGCTTGCGTGGCATCCTTGCTTTGCTGACTGTTGTCCGCAAGCACCGGGGTTGCGAGCGCGAACAACGTGAGAACCAATACGATTCGGCGTGGCATTTCTCCCTCCTGTGTGGCACTACGTCAAGCCGCAGCCAAAGCGGCTCGATCACCAGTGCCTGGAGGTTGCCAGTCATCGTGTCAAGCCGCAGCGGCGTGCGGAGTTAGTGTCAGCGCCGGCAGCGTGCCGTTCGCATCGAACGGCATTGCGGCTGGTTCCGACACGATCTCGAACCTCTCCGGCTGCGAACGCACTTCGGCGAGGAGCGGTTCCGAAATCTGTATCTCGGCGAGCTGCAAGGTATTGCGGATGCGCACGATGCGACATTCGTGCGGTTTGACGCGCACCACTGTCTTGATCGCGAGGGCGATCGCCTCCCGATCGGTGTTCATGATCATCGGGATGCCAGCACCATCGAGATTGCAGGAGGTAATGATGTTGGCGTAGGTGGAAGCCACATCCAGCTCCCTGTACAGGCGCATGGTGATGACATCCGCGGACCCGAGGCCAGTGGCGTTACCCATTGTTTCCCGAGTCAGACCCAGGACGACGATCTTCTTGACCAGTGGCTTTGCCGCCCATTGCACGGCTCGCCGGTTCCGGCCGGTAATGTTGGGATCGAAGCCGGCGCCGCTGATGTTCTTGCCCATCTCGTCGATGATCAGCACATCGATGTCGTCGAAGTAGAGCTGCGGCATATGCTGTTTCGCCATGGCCTGCAGCTGTGGTTCGCGTGTTGCGAGCTGGTCGGATGGAATGACTTCAATGGACGCCGTCTCGTCGTACGCGTTCTCGACGATGCCAACGCCGAAGAGGACGTTGCGGCTGGCGAGATTGACGTCCCGGACCTGCGGCAGCAGCTCTGGAAAACGATCCATGCCGTGCTGATGGTAGATCGCAGCCCCGGTGATCTTGCCGATGCCGATGGCCAGCATCTTGGTCAGGCCGCTCTCGGTGGCGCCGCGGAATGCGGTGTGCGGCTTGATGCGGTTGATCACGACCACCGCGTCCGCTTCCGCAGCATGACGATCCATGTGTACCGGCGTGCCATCGGTCAAATGACCGACGACTGCTGTTTCCATCGTCGCCTTGATCGGCACCCCGGTGGCAGCTTCGGTGATGCCGTAACTTTCCAGAACCTTGCGCTGCCCTTCTGCGGTTGCTGCGCCATGGCTTCCCATGCACGGAAACACGAACGGTTGCGCACCCAGAGCGCGCAGTTCCTTGATAACCGCCTTCGCGATCTCGGCGATGTTGGCGATGCCGCGGCTGCCGCACCCCACTGCCACGACCTGTCCCGGCTGGACGCGGCCGCGCACCTCGGGGCGCTGGAACTCACGAGCGATGGTTGCCGGAATGTCATGCAGGCGCTGCGCGTGGAACTTCTGCCGCACGTTGAGCATGCGCGGCAGGGGAAAGTCCAGGCCGCCGGCGATCTGTGCGTTGATATGGTCGGGAATCATCTGTCTGCCCCCATGGGTTATAGGCGATGGGTGCAGTCTATCAAACGACATGCTCACCGGCTCCTGTGGGGGCCAGGTGCGACGCTCACGACCGGATGTGGAATGACAAATGGATAAAGACATGGCGCGCAGTCTGCCATGTCCCGAAGAAACATGCAATAGGCATATTCAGGTAACGCGTATTCGCGTTACCTGATGAGGGCTTCCCTAGGCCGGAGGCCGATAGACGGGGATTACATAGGGTCCTTCGGGGATGACGGCCAGGGC
>JAHCKU010000014.1 GCA_026125625.1 Burkholderiales bacterium
TGCTGATCGGCGGCGCCACCACCAGCCGTGCCCACACGGCGATCAAGATCGCGCCGAACTATTCGGGCACGACGGTATACGTGCCCGACGCCTCGCGCGCCGTCGGCGTGTGCACCAGCCTGGTCAGCGCTTCGCTGCGCGACGAGTTCGTCGGCAAGACGCGCCAGGAGTACGAGCGCGTGCGCCGGCAGCATCAGGGCCGGCGCGGACAGGCGCCGCATCACGATCTGGAGGCCGCGCGGCGCAACGCGCTGAAGACCGACTGGGCGGCGTATCGGCCACCGGTGCCGACGCGTATCGGCGTGTCGGCATTCCGGGACTACGATCTGGCCGAGATCGCCAGGATGATCGACTGGGCGCCCTTCTTCCAGACCTGGGATTTGGCAGGTGCGTATCCTGCCATCCTCGACGACCCGAAGGTCGGCGAGACGGCGCGCCAGGTATTCGCCGACGGGCAGGCCATGCTCGAGCGCATCGTCGCGGAGAAGTGGCTCACCGCCAACGGCGTGTACGGACTTTTCCCGGCCAACACAGTGGGCGACGATGTGGAGATCTACACGGACGAGTCGCGGCAGGAGGTGCTTACCACCTTCCATTTCCTGCGCCAGCAGGCGGTCAAGCCGGAGGATCGCGACAACTATTGCCTGGCCGATTTCGTGGCACCGAAGAGCAGCGGCGTGCAGGACTACCTCGGCTGCTTCGCGGTGACCGCGGGGCTGGGGATCGATCCGCTGCTGGAGGCATTCGCGGCGCAGCACGACGACTACAACGCCATCCTGCTCAAGGCGTTGGCCGACCGCCTCGCCGAAGCCTTCGCCGAGCACCTGCACCAGCGCGTGCGGCGCGAGTTCTGGGGCTATGCCGCCGGGCGAGCAATGCAGTGTGGAAGAGCTGATCGACGAGAAATATCGCGGCATCCGCCCCGCGCCCGGTTACCCGGCGTGCCCGGACCACACCGAGAAAGCGTTGCTGTTCGATCTGTTGGATGCGCCCGGGAATGCCGGCATTACGATCACCGACAGCTTCGCGATGCTGCCCACGGCTGCCGTCAGCGGCTTCTACTTCGCGCATCCGCAGGCGCGCTACTTCGCCGTGGGCAAGATCTCTCGCGATCAGGTCGAGGACTATGCGCGCCGGCGCGGCTGGGACATGGACACCGCCCAGCGCTGGCTGGCCCCGGCCCTGGCCTATGACCCGCAGCCTACGGCGCAGGCCGCGTAAGGAGGCAGGCGGCAGCATCATGCAGGTGCAGTTCAGCGCGCAGGAGCGGGCGCAGTTCGACAGTCAGGGCTTCGTCGTGGTGCGTGGCCTGGCGGATGGGGCGACGTGCGCACATGTTCTGGCCGTGGCCCGCGATCATCTGGCGCGGGCGATCGCACCGGTCGAGTACGAGGCGCAGCTGCATTACCCCGGTGCGCCGCAATCGCTCGACGCGCCCGGCGGGCACACCATCCGCCGTCTGCTGCAGGCATACGCGCGCGATCCGGTGTTTCGCGGCTGGGGTGCCGGCGCGGCGATCGCCGGGCGGCTGCGCCAGCTGTTGGGCCCCGAGGTGCTGCTGGCGCAGGCCCATCACAATTGCGTGATGACCAAGCAGCCGCGTTACAGCTCGGTCACCGGATGGCACCAGGACATCCGCTACTGGTCGTTCCAGCGTCCGGAATTGGTCTCGGTCTGGCTGGCGCTTGGCCGCGAGACGCCCGAGAACGGCTGCCTGTCTTTCATCCCGGGCACGCACCGCATGGCCTTCACGCCCGAGCGCCTGGACGATGCGTCCTTCCTGCGTGAGGACGTGGCGGAGAACCGCGCGCTCATCGACGAACATCAGACGCCGGTGCTCGAGCCCGGCGACGTGGTGTTCTTCCATTGCCGCACGTTTCACGCGGCGGGGGCGAACCGCACCGATGCGACGAAATTCTCGCTGGTATTCACCTACCACGCCGCCGACAACGCGCCGCTTCCCGGCACGCGCTCGGCCGATCTGCCGGCGATCGCGCTGTAGCGCCTCTACGCTGCCGCCGCTTCTGACGCGGCAGGCCTGCTGCTATCCTGGCGGTGCGATGGTTTCGATCCTGCCCCGGCGCTTCCCTTGCTTCACGACTCTGGTGCTCGGCCTGCTCGTCACCATGCCCGGGGCGGCCGGCGCGGCGTCCATGCATCGGTACACCATCACGGTAGACGCCGCGATCCGCGAGGTCGACGTGCGCGCCTGCTTCGACGGAGCGCCGCCGCGCCATCTGGCAGCGGAGTCGCTCGATGCATCGGCAGCTTTGCTGGAGGTGCGCATCGAAGATACCGGCAAGCGTCTCGAGCCGAACGGCCCGGAGCTCGATCTGCGCAGCGTGCCTGCCGATGGGTGTGTGCGCTATCGGGCCAGCCTGCTGATGCAGGGCGGGCGCCATCAGCGCAGCAGCGGAGTGGCCCGGCGCGTAGGGCCGGACGTGGTCACCGACGCCGGGATCTGGCTGTGGCGTCCGCCGTCGCTGGCACAGGACGAGGAAGTCGAGTTGCGCTTCGCATTGCCCGAAGGCATGTCCGTGTCCGCACCGTGGAGGCCTCAGCGTGACGCGCACGGCCGGGTGGAGGCGTATCGGCTGGGGCATGCCGTCTACGACTGGCCGGCGGCAGTGGCCTTCGGTACTTTTCAGCAACGCGAGATTGCGGTGGGCGAAGCGCGTCTGCGCGTCGCCGTACTGCACGGCGCGCCCAGAGTGGAGTGGGAGCTGGTACGCCAGTGGCTCACGCGCTCGGCGGAGGCGGTCTCCACGCTGTATGGCCGGTTTCCCCTGGACGACGTGCAGGTGATCGTCGTGCCCGGGGCGCGCGGCGACGAGCCGGTGCCGTCGGCATTCGTGCTGCGCGGCGGCCAGCCGGCGGTGTACTTCTTCATCAATCAGCGCAAGCCGCTGGCGGATTACCTGGTGGACTGGACCGCGGTGCACGAAATGGCGCATCTTCTGCTGCCTCACGTGCGTCCGGAAGATGCGTGGCTGTCGGAAGGCGTGGCGAGCTATTACCAGAACGTGCTGCGCGCACGTGCCGGCATGATTTCCGAGCAGGAGGCCTGGCAGCGGATGCATGGCAGCTTCCGGCGTGCGATGCGCGGCATGCCCGGTACCACGCTGGCCGATGCCACTGAGCGCATGTATCGGGATGGCGCCTACATGCGCGTGTACTGGCACGGCGCCGCATTGATGCTGATGGCCGACCAGCGCCTGCGCGCACGCACGCGCGGTGCGCAATCCCTCGACCGCGTGCTGCATGGATTGCAGGCATGTTGCCTGGACGGCGCACAGGTGTGGCAGGCGAGCGTTCTGTTCGACAAGCTCGACGAATTGAGTGCGACCAACGTGTTCTCGGAGCTGTACGCGCAACACGTGACCGCGGCACGCTTTCCCGATCTGACTGAGACCTATGACGAGCTTGGACTGGGCTTGAACGCCAGCGGCGAGATCGTCAGCGTGCTCCCGCGTGCCGCACACAGCGATGATCGCGATGCGATCATGCGTGCGCCGGCCAGCCTTAGATAGCCATCCATGCCTGCGACGTTACAGACCATCCTGCTGCTGAGCGCGTCCAACGTGTTCATGACGTTCGCCTGGTACGCGCACCTGAAGAATCTCAACGACCGGCCGTGGCTGGTGGCTGCCCTGGCGAGCTGGGGCATCGCACTGTTCGAGTATCTGCTGCAGGTGCCAGCCAACCGCATCGGCTACACGGTCATGAGCCTGCCGCAGCTGAAGATCCTGCAGGAAGTCATCACCCTCATGGTATTCGTGCCGTTCGCGGTGTTCTACATGCAGCAGCCGGTGAAGCTCGACTATCTGTGGGCCGGCTTGTGTATCCTGGGCGCCGTCTATTTCATCTTTCGTACTTGAACGGTCATGTCCGAAGAACTGTGTTTCAAGACCGCTGTCGAGCTGGCCGCTCTGCTGCGCAGCAGAGCCGTGTCGGCGGAGGAGGTGATGCACGCCCATCTGCGGCAGATCGAGCGCGTCAACCCGACGGTGAATGCCATCGTCACCCTGGATGTGGAGCGCGCGCTGGCGGGGGCGCGCGCGGCCGACCGCGCCCTGGCTGGCGGCGAGCCGCCTGGCGTGCTGCACGGATTGCCGATCGCGCACAAGGATCTGCTGCCGACCCGGGGTATGCGCACGACCTTCGGCTCGCCGATCTATCGCGATTTCGTACCGGATGCCGACGCGTTGCTGGCCGAGCGCCTGCGCAATGCCGGCGCCATCTGCATCGGCAAGACCAATACGCCGGAATTCGGTGCCGGGTCCCAGACCTTCAATACCGTGTTCGGTGCCACGCGCAATCCCTGGGATCCGTCCAGGACCTGTGGCGGCAGCAGCGGCGGCGCGGCGGTTGCGCTCGCCTGCGGCATGCTGCCCATCGCCGACGGCTCCGACCTCGGCGGCTCGCTGCGCAATCCGGCGAGCTTCTGCAACGTCGTCGGCTTGCGGCCCTCGCCCGGACGCGTGCCGTCCTGGCCGACGCTCAATGCCTGGTTCACGCTCGCCGTGCTCGGTCCGATGGCGCGCACGGTGCAGGATGTGGCGCTGATGATGCAGGCCATCGTCGGTCCCGACGTGCGCATACCGTTCTCCAGCCCGGAAACGGGGCGTCACTTCGCCCGGCCGCTGGCGCGCGAGTTCAAAGGCGTGCGTGTGGCATGGTCGCGCGATCTGGGCGGACTGCCATTCGAGCCGGCGGTAGTGCGCGCGCTCGAGCCGGGGCGCCGTGTGCTGCAGGCGCTCGGTTGCGAAGTCGAGGAAGCCGAGCCGGATCTGCGTGCAGCGGACCGCGTCTTTCGCGTGCTGCGCGCCTGGCACTTCGAGGCCGCATACGGGACACTCCTGGATACGCAGCGGGCGCAGCTCAAGGATACGGTGGTGTGGAACATCGAGGAAGGCCGGCGACTGAGCGGTCACGACGTGGCACGTGCCGAGATCGAGCGCACGGAGCTGCATCACCGGATCGGGACGTTTATGGAACAATACGAATTCCTTGCTGCGCCGGTGGTGCAGGTCCCACCCTTCGACGTGAACCGGCCTTGGGTGACCGAGATCGACGGCCAGCCCATGCAGACCTACCTGGACTGGATGAAATCCTGCTACCTGATCAGCGCTACGGGGCTGCCGGCGCTGTCGATTCCGTGCGGCTTTACCGAAGAGGGGTTGCCGGTCGGATTGCAGTTGATCGCCCGGCATCAGGACGACTTCGGTCTGCTCCAGCTCGCGTACGCGTTTCAGGAGCAGACCGGGACATGGAAACAGCGGGCGCCCCTGGTCGCTTGAAGCCTGATCGAAACAGAACGAGACATGACGAATCGAACGAAACCCTTGTGCCTGATGCCGGCGCTGCTGCTCGGTGTGAGCGTACTCGCCACGTCGTTGCACGCCCAGGAGAAACCGGCCGAACCCGCCGCGCAGGCGAATGAGCAACCGGAACAGAAGCCCAGGCCCACGCGGCACAAGGACCGCGTGTTCTTCAAGGATCTGGAGGGCACCTGGATCGCCGCCGCCTATCGAGACAAGCTGACCAGCACGCGCTCGCCGCGCGCGGCCGCGAATGCGGCCGGCGCTCTGGCCATCAAGATCCAGCGTGACGGCCGCTCCTACCCGCTGCTGGTCACCAACTTCCGGCGCGCGGTGCTGCAGGCAATCATCGATATCCAGCCGGACAACAAGCCGAAGTCCTATCGGCTGGCCGTGGCGAAAGAGGATGCCACGGCCATCAACGCCGCCGATCTGAGCTACATCTACTTCCGTGGCGAGCGCGATGCGCAAGGTACGTTCAACACCTTGTCCATCGCCGAGCCGTACTTCTCCAAGCGGCGCTCGGCGAATTACGTGCGTCTCGACGGGGCGCTGGAGGACTTCATCAATCAGACCGTGATCGCCGGCAAGTATCACGACAGTCAAGGTGCCGTGTACGAGTTCACTGCAGATGGGGACGCGATCCTGCCCGATCGCAAATTCGCCTACGAGGTCTCGCTCGATCCCGGTGCGGCCAGGTGCGACGTCATCGTCAGCCATAGCGAGCGCGAGCCCGAGGGCAAGGAACGCATCGGCTTTGCCTGGAAAGGTCAGCAGCTGCAGTTGTTCGAGGTGACGGGTACCAAGGCACCGCTGGCGTGCGGAAAGAAGCCTTTCGCGGAACTGACCCGGCAGTGAACGGCTGCCTGCCGTGCCGGGGCATGTGTCAATGATATGACAACAGGGAGAGAGAAAATGAAAACCATGTACAAACCGGTCAGGGGATTGGGGGTGCTGGTCGCGGCCTTGATGATGAGCACAATGGCGGCGGGCACGGCGCACGCGCAGGCGTGCAGTGGCGAGATCTCCGCGGAGGAGGCCATGCGCGCCGAAGACGCGCGCTATGCCGCACAGACCGGCAACGATTTCGAGCGCATGCAGTCTTTGTTTGGAGATGATCTGGTCTACATCCATTCCAGCGCGGTGGTGGACGACAAGAGCGCCTACATCGATTCCATGCGCTCGGGCACGGTGAGGTACCGGGTGATGCGCTACAGCGACGTGCAGGTGCGTACCTTCGGCTGCCTGGCGCTGATCACCGGCAACGGCGATTTCGATGTCACCGTCAAGGGACAGGACATGGCGGTGCAGTTGCGCTTCCATTCCATCTGGGCCCAGCGCGCGAACGGCCCGCAGTTCGTCTCCTGGCAGGCCACTCGCGTTCCGCCCAAGCAGTAAAAGCACCCCAGGGCCGGCGCAGCCAGGCGCCGGCACGTCGGTCAACCTCCCGCAGCGCAGGGCGTTCCTCGGTGCAGGCGCGCGGCCATCTCGTGCGTCATCGGGCAAGGCGGCGCGATATTTGCGGGCCGGTGTACGAGTCGATCATTCGTGACTGATTCAATACACTAGAGAAGCTCCGAACAGCTATCGCGCTGCGCGTTGCCTGAGGGGACGGATGGATGCGATAGTTGTCCGGAGCTTCCCTGGAATCCTGCCATCGGCTACCCGGCTCTGCCGGAGAAACCTCATCTGACCGGCCCTCCCCATGTCCGAAGTTCGAGAATCCGCCGCACCGGAGAGCGTTCAGGAGCATCTGCGCGAGATCCAGGCGATGCTCGAGAAGCAGCGTCTGGTCGAGAATCTCGTGCACAAGCAGGAGATGCCGCGCCACGATCTGGTGGAATCGCTGGTGCACAAGCAGCATTCGGCCGAGCTGCAGAAGAAGATCGAAACCCTGCATTCGGCCGATATCGCCTACATTCTCGAAGCCCTGCCGCTGGACGAGCGTCTGGCGGTGTGGGATCTGGTCAAGGCCGATCGCGACGGTGAGATCCTGCTGGAAGTCTCCGAACCGGTACGCGAAACCCTCATCGCGTACATGGAGCGTGCGGAGCTGGTGGCGGCGGCCGAGACGCTGGACACCGACGAGCTGGCCGACCTCGCCCCGGATCTGCCGGAGGACGTCATGCAGGACGTCTTCCAGGCTCTGCCGGTGGAGGAGCGCGAGCAGCTGCGCTCGGCCATGTCCTACGACGAAGATGCCGTGGGCGCGCTCATGGACTTCGACCTGGTCACCATCCGTGAAGACGTCACCCTGGAAGTCGTGCTGCGCTACCTGCGCCGCCTGGACGAGCTGCCCGATCACACCGACCAGATCTTCGTGGTGGACCGGGCCGAATACCTGAAGGGCGTCCTGCCGATCAACACGCTGCTGGTCAACGATCCCGACCGGCTGGTTGCGGAGGTGATGAAGACCGACGTGCTGCGCTTCAGGCCATCGGACAAGGCGGAAGACGCAGCGCAGGCCTTCGAGCGCTACGATCTGGTGAGCGCCCCCGTCATTCATGACAACGACAAACTGGTGGGGCGCGTCAGCGTGGACGCGGTGCTCGATTACGTGCGCGAAGCGGCGGAGTACGATCGCCTCAAGCTGGGCGGTCTGCGCCAGGAAGAGGACATCTTCGCCTCGGTCTGGGCGAGCGCGCGCAATCGCTGGACCTGGCTGGCGGTAAACCTGGTGACTGCATTCGTGGCCTCGCGTGTGATCGGTGTGTTCGAAGGGTCTATCGAGAAGCTGGTGGCGCTCGCCGCGCTCATGCCGATCGTGGCCGGCATCGGCGGCAACTCCGGCAACCAGACCATCACCATGATCGTGCGTGCCCTGGCGCTCGGCCAGATCAGCCAGGCCAACGCGCGCGCCCTGGTGACCAAGGAGATCGCTATCGCCCTGCTCAATGGCGTGGTCTGGGGCGGCATCATCGGAGTGTTCGCCATGCTTCTGTACCACAGCATTCCGCTGGGACTGGTGATGACCGCAGCGATGACGCTCAACCTGCTGGTGGCAGCGCTGTTCGGCGTCTTCATCCCGATGTTGATGTCCAAGCTCGGGCGCGATCCGGCGGTGGGCTCGAGCGTGCTCATCACCGCCATCACCGACAGCGGCGGGTTTTTCATCTTCCTGGGAATGGCCACCTTGTTCCTGCTGTGACAGGCTCGGGAACGGGCGGACGCGCAATCGGGTCGAAACACGACATCCGGCAGCGCTCCACGCCCGTATAGGAAGGTGTACGCACAATCGATCGAGGTGCAACGATGCTGATCCGACACCCTTCCGACATTGCGCCGTCCGAGATCACGCCGCGCGAAGTCTATCGTCACCGCCGTGCCTTCCTGCGCTCGGCCGGGCTGCTGGCTGCTGCTGCCGGGGCGGGCGGCTTGCTGACCTCCACTGCGCCGGCGCGCGGCGCGACCAGGCTCGCCGGGCTGCGCCAGAGTCCTTTCAGCACGGACGAGGCGCAGACGCCGTACAAGGATGTCACCACCTATAACAACTACTACGAATTCGGCACCGACAAGGACGAGCCGGCCGACAATGCGCACACCTTGAAGACGCGGCCGTGGACGATCGCGATCGAGGGTGAAGTCAGGAAGGCGTATAGCATCGGGGTCGAAGAGCTGCTCAAGCTTGCGCCGCTGGAAGAGCGCATCTACCGCATGCGCTGCGTGGAGGGCTGGTCGATGGTGATCCCATGGGTCGGCTACAGCCTGAGCGAGCTGATCAAGCGCGCGGAGCCGACCGGCAACGCCAGATTCGTGGAGTTCGTGACCCTGGCCGACCCCAGGCAGATGCCGGGACTGGCCTACCCTGTCCTGAAGTGGCCTTACGTCGAAGGCCTGCGCCTGGACGAGGCCATGCATCCGCTGACCCTGCTGTGCGTGGGGCTGTACGGCGAGCTGCTGCCGAACCAGAACGGTGCCCCGGTGCGCGTGGTGATTCCGTGGAAGTACGGCTTCAAGAGCGGAAAATCGATCGTCAAGATACGCTTCACCGCCACCCAGCCGCGCACCGCCTGGAACATCGCGCAGCCGCGTGAGTACGGGTTCTACTCCAATGTCAATCCGCAGGTGGATCATCCGCGCTGGAGCCAGGCGCGCGAGCGGCGCATCGGTGAATTCCGCAAGCGTCCGACGCTGATGTTCAACGGCTACGCCGAGCAGGTCGCTTCCCTGTATGCGGGCATGGATCTGAAGAAGAACTTCTGAGCCGGTGCAGCGGGTGAGGCCTCCCCTTCGCTCCGACCGGAGCGCATGGATCAGACGCGCGGTCTTCGTGGCCTGCCTGCTTCCGCTCGTGCGGCTGGCATGGCTCGGTGCGCAGGGTGGCCTGGGTGCCAATCCGATCGAATACATCACCCGTTCCACCGGCTGGTGGACGCTCAGCTTCCTGATGATCACGCTGTCGATCACGCCGCTGCGCCGCCTGACCAATCTGAACTGGCTGCTGCGTCTGCGCCGCATGTTCGGCCTGTTCGCTTTCTTCTACGCCGCGCTGCACTTCGGCATCTACCTGTGGCTCGACCAGTTCTTCGATTGGACCGAGATCGTGAAGGACATCGCCAAGCGCCCGTTCATCACCGTCGGTTTCGCCGCTTTCGTCCTGCTGCTGCCGTTGGCGGCCACCTCCACCAACGCCATGGTCAGGCGTCTCGGGGCCAGGCGCTGGCAGCTGCTGCATCGTCTGATCTATGTCATCGCCATTCTCGGCGTGGTCCACTTCTGGTGGCTGGTGAAGAAGGACATCACCGAACCGGTGCTGTTCGCCTGTGTCCTCGCCGTACTGCTGGGGGCGCGGCTGGCCTGGCGGATGCGCAAGGCACGCACGGGGGGCGACACCTTGCCTTCTGCGGTGCCGCGCTGAGCGGTCCCTGCGCGGTGCAATGCAGGCATGCTGCGGGAATCTTCAGTAGAACTTCCCGAGATAGAAGTAGATTGCACCCAGCTTCTCGTCGAGCGCACGTCCGTACGCGAGGTAGAACGGACCCAGCGCCGAATCCCCGCCGATGAACACGGCTGCCGCCGGCAGCAGACCGGCATCCGAAGCGCCATCCAGCCGGTCGTAGACCTGACCCATCTCGAGCGACAAGCCCACATACAGTCCCTTCAGCAGCACCGGCACGTGGGCCAGGCGATAGTAATAGGAGGCGCGGCCGAGGATGGACTTCTGCCCCTGCAGCTGATCGATCAGATAGCCCGACAGGTTGAACAGTCCGCCCAGATACTGCAGGTCGTAGATCGGCAGGTCGCCGTCGATGGCGCCGCCCCCGCTGAGCTCCAGCTGGACGGTATGCGATCCCACGCTGAACGCCGTCAGGGCGTCGAAAGCAACCTTCTGATATTCCTCGTCCGCACCCAGAGCGGAGAAGGTGTGCAGGTACGTCCCGCTCACGGAATAGCCCTGCCGCGGGAAGCTGGAGCTGTCCAGGCGATCGGCTGCGAACCTCGCCACCAGGCCGCCTGAGGACAACCGCGCCTCCGGAAACAGCGGGATCGCTACGCTGGGGATGTAGTGGTAATTGATGCGCTGCAGTCCCAGACGCAGCTCCGCGTAACCGGGGAAGGTCCAGCCGACGTCGATCTCGCCGCCCACCGACTGGATCCGATAGTTCGCGACCGGATCGTTGCCGATGAACAGATTGCGGCTAGTCTGGCTGACCGCGAGCGAGGGCGCAATGAACAGCCCCTGGCCCTGCAGAACGGGCTGGTACAGCTCACCGCTCAGAGCCGTGTTCTTGCCGAGCGAGAAGCCGCTGCGCAACTCGCCTCCGAGGCGGTTGAGCCAAGTGCGCCGATAGCTGCCGAGCAGATTGAAATAGGTGTCCTCCTTGAAATCGGTTGCCAGCTGCAGGCCCAGGCGCAGGTAGCCCGGCCCCCACGGCTTCTCGCGTGGCGTGATCACCAGCACGCGCTCGCCGTCGGGTTGATCCTGGTAGCGGTAGTCGATGCGCTCGTAGTCGCCCTCACCGAGCAATGTGCTGATCTGATGCTCGACCCGCTGGTCATGCAGTGCGCCTGCACGCTCGTCCGCGGCAAACTTGCCTTTCACGTACGCCGGGTTGACATTGCGCAGGTGGCTGGTGTCGACCTCGACGCGCGTGCCCTGCGACCGTGCCTGCGAGCGCTGTTGCTGAGCCTCCCGGAACGCCGCGTACGCAGGCGGCGGCAGGCCCAGCGCCGCCAGCTCGTCCTGCACGGCGCGGGCGGCGTCCTCGCCCAGCGGTACCAGCTCGGCACCCTTGCTGAAATCTCCGCTGGAGAACTTCGTCACCTTCGGAGTGATGAGCACGTCCTGCGGCTCGAGCGCATCGCGCGACGCGTACACGTTCAAGTCGAGCAGGATGTTCATCATCTGCCGCGCCACAGCGACGGGATTGGCGAGTTGCGACTCGACCGGCGTGCTGGTGCCCAGATCGACCGCGATGACGATGTCCGCGCCCATCGCGCGCACCGTCTCCACCGGCAGGTTCTGGCGCAGGCCGCCGTCCACCAGCACCCGGCCATCGATCACCTCGGGCGTGAAGGCGCCCGGAACGGCCATGCTGGAGCGCATGGCGGAGGCGAGCTCGCCCCGGTCCAGTATCACCAGCTCGCCGGTGCGCAGATCGGTGGCCACTGCCCGGAACGGTACCTGGAGATCGTCGAAGGTCTTGACTCCGATCGCATGCGTGGTCATACGTCGCAGCAGCGCGTTGACTTCCTGCCCGGCGAACAGTCCGCTGGGCACCTTGATGCCGTGTTTGCCCACACCTACCTCGAGGTCCCAAAGCCCCCGCATATCCTCCTGCTTGCGTTCGAACGCTTGATAGCGGCGCGGTCCCGAGTCCTGAAATATCGCGCTCCAGTCGGAGTGCGCCACGATCTCCAGCAGCTCGTCGGGAGACATCCCGCTGGCATAGGCGCCACCGACGATGGAGCCGGCGCTGGTGCCCGCGATGCAGTCGATCGGAACGCGCAGCTCTTCGAGCACCTTCAGCACGCCGACGTGCGCCCAGCCCTTGCCGCCGCCGCCGGCCAGCGCCAGTCCGATGCGGGGACGGCCGGTCATCTCGCGCGGCTTGCCGCAACTCTCGACCGGTACCTCGGCAGCGTGGGCCGTGCCCAGCAGCAGCGCCAGCGACAGACACGCCCGGCGCACCACCCTGTGTGGGGGGCGGGGCACCAAGGCTATTCGCGTGCCTCGCCGGAGCGAGGCGCCTGCATGAGCTCGATGCTCACGCCGTCCGGGGCGGCGACATAGCACAGGACCAGGCCGGGTTTGAATTCCCACGGCTCCACTGCCATGCCCACGCCTTTTCGTTTCAGCTCCGCACAGAACGCGCGCAGATTGCCGTGGTAGGTGAACCCGAAGTGATCGATCCCCCATTCATCGTGGCTGGAGTAGCCGTCGAAATGCTGCATGGATCCGGTCTCGGCAGGATGCTCCCCTGGTCGCCGGCCGCGTATGACGATGGTCGTGCTGCCGACCCGCACGTCGATCTGCGGCGCGCCGCGTAGGTTGTCCTGTACCGCGGTGATCTCGCCCCCGAACATGTCCCGATACCAGTCAGCAGCCGCTTGCGGATCGCGACTGATCAAATGAATGTGATTGAACGCCACCATCTCGCCCATGGCTCTCCTCCCGTCGGTTCTTACTGCCAGCGCAATGGCATCTCCCTGGTGCAGGAAGCGCAGAACAAGTATGAGGCAACGCGCATCGTGCTACTTGCTCAGCGCTTCCCGAGGATTTTCCCGATGGCCGCCCTCAATCGGGCAGTCCCTCGACGTTTTTGCGCAGCTGTGCGACCAGCTTCTTCAGCGCAATCGCGCGTTCCTCGCCGTTCCACCACCGTGTGGCCAGTTCCACGCGCGGCGGGCGCGAGGCTGTGCCCACGATGACGTCGCGTTCGAAGTGCACTCTCGCCTGCAGAGTTTTGCGCAGCGCATCGAGCACATCCTGCGCGTCTTGCACGTCCGGCCGCTCGCGTACGCCGAGACCGTCGTACAGCGCGGCGAGCTGACCATGCACGTCGGCGATCTGCTGCGACAGCTCCAGAGAAACCTCCGATGCTGTATGGGGGAACTGTGCATCGGCGAGCACACGGTCGATGACGTGATCGACCTGCGTCTCGTACTCGCCCAGAGCGACCTGGAGGGTGGCCAGAGTATCGGCAAGGTGTTCACGCTGCGGTGGCTGCACGGCCTGGATGCGCTCGGACAGCGACTGCAGCAGCGTCAGGTGCATGCTCCACGGCTCGCGCAGCATCGGCTCGGGGATGGCCGGCACGACCTGCGCAATGACCGATCCGCACCATAGCCACACGACCGCGTACAGCAACGCCAGCGTGTGTGCGCGCCGTCGTCGCGTGCGCTCGGCTGGAGCAGGCGGATACGGTGGTGCGATGGCGGCGAGAGCGGTATGCATGGCGGCTTCACGACGATAAAGCGGGGTCCAATCCGCGCATGGTAGATCACGGTGAAGTCGGCCGCACGCGGGGCGGCGTACGCAGCACCGCCGAGGGCGCTCTGCAAACCTGCTTCCGATTTGGCACGATTGCAGCGTGACCGGGCGGGCGGAAACACCCGCATTACCGCGTGGTCGAACCCCCATTACCTGTCCTCACGACAATCATGTTCATCGGCGTACCGAAGGAAATCAAGGATCACGAGTATCGGGTCGGCATCACCCCGGCGGGCGTGCACACGCTCGTGCAACACGGGCACGATGTCGTGGTGGAATCGCGAGCCGGGGCGAGTGTGGGATTCACGGATGCGGACTACGCTGCTGCCGGGGCGCGCATCGGATCGCAGCGCGACGTATGGCAGGCCGACATGGTGGTCAAGGTCAAAGAGCTGCAACCACCGGAGTATCCCCTGCAACGACGCGGGCAGGTGCTGTTCACCTACCTGCATCTGGCGCCCGACCCGCAGTTGCTGGAAGCGATGCTGGCTGCCGGCACCATCGGCATTGCCTACGAAACGGTGACCGATGCCGCGGGCCGCTTGCCGCTGCTGGCGCCCATGTCACGCATCGCCGGCAAGCTGGCGGTGCAGTCCGGTGCCTGGGCGCTGCAGATGACCAACGGCGGCAGCGGCGTGCTGCTCGGCGGCGTGCCGGGCGTGCCGCCGGCACGGGTGGTGGTCATCGGCGCCGGCACCTCCGGTCGCAATGCGGTGCGCGTCGCGGTGGGCATGGGGGCGGAGGTCGCCGTGCTCGACGTCGATACCGCGACGCTGGCGCATATCGAGGACCAGTACGGCAACCGCGTGAGGACCTGCTACTCCCAGGCGCTCACCCTGGCGCAGCAGGTGGCGGAGGCGGACCTGGTGATCGGCGCCACGCTCACGCCGGGCAAGCTTGCACCCAAGCTGATCGATCGGGCGCTGCTGCGGCGCATGCGCCCCGGCTCCGCGTTCGTCGACATCTCCATCGATCAGGGCGGCATCGCCGAGACCTCGCGGCCGACCTCACATACCGATCCGACCTACGTGGAGGAGGGTGTGATTCACTACTGCGTGCCGAACATGCCCGCGGCGGTGGCGCGTACCGCCACGCTCGCGCTGACGCAGGCCACCATCGGCTACGTGCTCGATCTCGCCGACAAGGGCTACAAGCGCGCGCTGATGGAGGATGCAGGCCTGTGCAACGGTCTGCAGATCTGCGCCGGACACGTCACCCATGCGGGCCTGGCGCAGGACATCGGGCGTCCCTGCCTGGCGCCGGATCTCGCGCTGCGCGAGCTGCGCTCCGCCTGATCCGACCCCGATGATGCCGAAGGCGCGCTTGCGCCTTCAGGCGAACTTCTCGCGCAGCGCCGCTGCGATCTGATCGATCGCCTGTGCGCCGGCATCGATGGCGCCGGCCATGGTGACGAAGCCATGAATGACGCCGGGGTAGCAGGTGTAGTGCGCAGGGACCCCCTCCATGCGCAGGCGCTGCGCGTACGCCTGGCCTTCGTCCAGCAGCGGGTCGTGACTGGCGGTGATGATCAATACAGGCGGAAGATCGGCCAGGGATTTCGCCAGCAGCGGCGAGGCACGCCAGTCGCCTGCATCATCCGGCCGTTCGAGATACTGCCCGGCAAAGTAGCGCATGCGCTCGGCGGTGAGCAGATAGCCGGTGCCCAGCGTGCGATAGGACGCACTGCCCATGCCCAGGTCGGTCACCGGATAGAGCAGGACCTGCAGCGCCATGCGCGGTCCGCCATGGTCGCGGAAGTGAAGCGCAGCGACCGCCACCAGATTGCCGCCGGCGCTATCGCCTGCGGCCGCAATGCGGTTGCGATCGATATGCAGGCCGGCTGCGTGCTGCGCGACATGGCGCAGCACCGCGATGGCATCGTCGACTGCGGCGGGGAAGCGATGCTCGGGGGCAAGACGATAGTCGACGGCGATCACGCTGCAATGCGCGCGGTTGCATAGTGCCCGGCACAGGCGATCGTGACTGTCGAGATTGCCGAATACCCAGCCGCCGCCGTGAAAGAACACCAGCGCCGGCAGCTGGGCGTCATCGGCTGCCCCTGCAGGTCGATAGATTCGCACCGGCACCGGGCCGCCGGGCCCTGGAACCTGGGAGTCATCCACCCGCCCCACTGCTTCCTCGGGAGCGAGGAAGCCGGCGCGCGCCTGCAGGAACTGCGCGCGTGCCTGCGCCAGCGGAATCTGGTCGGGCGGCGACAGATTCATGCGCGCGAAGGCGTCGAGGACGGCTTGCACCTGAGGATGCAGGATCATGGTCGGGTCTGCCCGAGTCGATAAAAGTGCGAGGAGTATGGCATGCCCGCGCAGTAATTTTGCAGCCGCCTGTCGAAGCGATTCGACGAGTTCGACTCGTAGCGGCACTCGTTCATGTCGCGGAATGCTTCGTGCGCGACTCGTGCAGAGCTTCCTAACCGCTGCGCTCGCCGCGTGCGGCGAGGAAGATACCGCACAGCAGGAGCGCGAAGCCGATGAACTGCAGCGTGCCGAAGGTCTCGTCGAAGATCATCCAGGCCAGCACCGCGGAGCCGATCGGCTCTCCGAGGATCGCCAGGGCGACGAAGGGTGCGGACAGATGACGCAGCGCGTAGTTGAACGCGGTGTGTCCCAGCAGCTGCGGACCGAGTGCCAGTGCGATCATCAGCAGCCATGCCAATGTGCTGTATCCGGACAGCGGCGTGCGCGTGACGATGAGTGCCACGCACAACAGGATCGCCGCGCTGCCATAGGCCAGCACGACATAGGGAAGCAGCGCCAGCCGATGGCGCAATGCGCGGCCGGCCAGCAGGTAGCCGGACGCGGCGATGGCGCCGAGCAACGCCAGGGTATTGCCGAGCAATGGCTGGCGTCCGGCGTCCATGCCTTTGGTATCAGCTACGAAAGTGACCAGTGTTCCGGCCAGCGACAGGCCGATGCCGAGAAGTGTTCCGCTGCGCGGCTTCTCCCTCAGCAGCAGTGCGGCAGCGAGTGCGACCCACAGCGGGTTGGTGGTGACCAGGATGGTGCTGCTGGCCACCGAGGTATGCTGCAACGATTCGATCCAGGACCAGAAGTGAATCGCCAGCATGCCGCCGGCCAGCAGCGCGAGCAGCAGGGTGCGCCCGCGCAGGTTGCCCAGATCCGGCAGCGCCGTACGCAGCGCGAACGGCAGCAGCACCAGGGCAGCGATCCCCAGGCGCATCGTCGCGATGGCGAGGGAACTGACGCCTTCCGCCTGGGCCAGGCGGATCAGGATCGAGGCAGTCGAGACGATGACTACGCCGGCACCCAGAACGAGCAGCGGCGGCAGCGGACGCATTGCGCTCGCAGGCTACTGAAAAACTACTGCGCGGAGTTGATACGGGGTTGCGCGGTGCTCGGAATCCTCATGTATTGCCATATACATTCCGGCTCCTGCACCCAATTATCCAAAACATAGGGGGCACCCCGCCTGAATCCCTGAGTCCCGCTCGCTACGTTTTTTCAACAGCCTGTTAGTGCAGTTTGTCTTTGGGCAACACCGGCACCGGCAGCGCGAACACGTCGATGCCTTCTTCCTGCAGCTCTTTCGTGTCCTGCATCGTTGCCTGCCCCCGGATCGCGCGCTGCGGTGCCTCCTTGTAGTGGATGGCGCGCGCTTCCTCGGTGAATCGTTCGCCCACGTCCTCGGTATTCTGCAGGACGAACTCGACGAACTTCTTGCGCATGGTCTCCATCAGCTCGGGATTGGCCATCACCGCCTGGCTCTGGTCGCCACCGCCGGTTTGTACGTAGGGTGCCGAGGGCTGCTTCTGGACGGTCGATGAGCCGCACATCGGACAGGCGAGCTGGCCGGCCTGGTGTTGATGCGAAAACGCCTCCGGTGAAGTGAACCAGCCTTCGAAACGATGCGCGTTCTCGCACAACAAATCGTAAACGATCATGATTTTTCTCTTCTTGGGTCTCCCCGAGAGTCTAGTGGGGACTGGCCGCGGGGACAAGCGGTCAACCCCTTGTTCTGGTTACCACACTGTGAACGAGTGGCGCTTTATCCGGTTTACGGGGAGCATGAACTGTCACATCATCCTCACCCATGCATACGATCGAATCGGGTGAACAGCGTCTGCGTCGCATGCAATGGGTCGCCACGGCAATGCTGCTCGCGGTCGCGGCGACCTACGTGATGGCGCGCATGTACGAGCCGGCGCATCCGCTGATCGGCTATGTGCGCGCCTTCTGCGAGGCTGCCATGGTCGGCGGTCTGGCGGACTGGTTCGCCGTCACCGCGCTGTTCCGTCACCCGCTCGGTGTGCCGCTCCCGCATACGGCGATCGTGCCGCGCAACAAGGACCGCATCGGTCGCACGCTGGGCGAATTCGTCGAGCGCAATTTCCTGTCGGCGGAAGTGGTGAGCGCACGGCTCGCCGAGATCGACTTCGCCGGCATTGCGGCGCGCTGGCTGGCGGACAGTGGCCGTTCCGGACCGGTGGTCGCGCGCATCGCACAGTTCCTCCCGCGACTGATGGATGCCGTGGGCGACGAGCCGGGGCGGCATTTCCTGCGACAGCACCTGGCGGCCACGCTCGGGCGCATCGAGTTCGCGCCACTCGCCGCCAATGTGCTGGAGGTTCTCACCGCCAACGATCGGCATCAGCGGCTGGTGGACGAAGCGCTGGTGCAGGCGCATCGCTTCCTGCAGGAGGCGGAACCCGAGATCCGCGTGCGCGTGCGCGAGAAGACCGCCTGGCTGTGGCAGAAGCTGGGTGTGGATGACGCCATCTCCGATCGTCTCATTCGTGCTGCCGAGGAGGCACTGGCCGAGATCGGCGCCGATCCGCGTCACGCCTGGCGCCAGCGCTTCAGCGCGATGGTGGCGGAATACATCCAGGCGCTGCGCGAATCACCCGAATATCGCGAACGCGCAGAGCGCCTCAAGCACACGCTGCTGGAGCATCCCCTGATCGGTGAATACCTCGGGCAGGTGTGGGAGCGTTTGCGCGAACGCATTGGCGAGAGCGCGGCAGCACCCGACTCTCGCCTGCATGCCAGCTTGCAGAGTGCGGTGCAGGGACTGGGCAAGGCCTTGCTGGAGGACGAGGCGGTGACCGAAGCACTGAATCAGTGGCTGCGCACGGCGCTGGCGGATGTGGTGCAACACCGGCGCAGTGCCGTGCGCAGCCTGATCGCCGACACCGTGCGCAGATGGGATGCCGCCACGCTTTCGGAGCGCATCGAGCACGCCATCGGCCGCGATCTGCAGTACATCCGCGTCAACGGCACCATCATCGGCGGACTGGTGGGCGTGGGCATCCATGCCTTGTCCGGCTTGCTGCCCTCGTTTGCCTGACCGGCATGACCGCGCTGAGCGAGCTCGTCACGACGTCCGAACGCGTGAGTGCGACCGCCAGCCGGCTGGAGAAGATCGCGTTGCTGGCGCAGCTCCTGCGGCGCCTGCAGGCGGACGAAGTGGAAATCGCCGTGTCCTATCTGACCGGGGATACCGGGCACGCGCGTCTTGGGGTAGGTCCGGCGAGCGTGTTCGTTGCCGTTGCGCCGCGTGCCGGCGGCGAGTCCCCCGGCCTGCTGCAGGTGCACACGGCCCTGGCCGAGCTGGGCGGCATCGCCGGTGCGGGCGCGGTGGTGCGGCGCAAGCAGCGGCTCGGACAGCTGCTTGCGCTGGCGAGCGATGACGAGCAGGCGTTCCTGCGCCGGCTGCTGCTTGGAGAACTGCGTCAAGGTGCGCTGGAAGGCGTCATGCTGGAAGCGATCGCACATGCCGCAGACCTGCCGGTGAGTGCGGTGCGGCGCGCGGCACTGGTCGGCGGCGGGCTGCCGGCGGTGGCCCACGCTGCCCTGAGCGAAGGCGGCGCGGGCCTGCAGCGCTTCGCCCTGACCCTGTTCCGGCCGCTGCTGCCGATGCTCGCCCAGCCCGCCGCCGACGTCGGCGAAGCCCTCGAGGTGCTCGGCACCGCGGCGCTGGA